>NZ_JACJOV010000125.1:0-54844 GCF_014695745.1 Leptolyngbya sp. FACHB-671
TGGACGTTCTCCTCGCGACACCTGATGTTGACGCCAACCGGCTCTTGGCTCTCGGCTATGGTGCTGGCGGCCATATCGTCCTTGAGCTTGCGAAAACAGGCACACCCTTCAAGTCCGTCGCGGTCGTTCATCCCGGACTGCCGGAACCTGATGCCCATGACTGGCGCGATATAAACAGCACTATCCTCCTCTGTACTGGCTCCGAGGACCCGCTCTGTACTCCCGACCAACTTCTCGCATTTGGTCACGCATTACAGGATGCCGGGGTTGACTGGCGCGTAAACATCTATGGCGGTGCCCAGCACGCCTTTTGGGCTCGCCCGACAAATTCGGATGGATCGCCGGCCGAAGGGCTCACGCATGTTCAAGCAACCGTGCCAGGTGTCGGCTATCACCCAAAACACACTGAGCGCGCATGGCGAGCGGTTCTTGATCTTTTCGCAGAGGAATCGAAATGAGCGACGTGCATGAAGTCCGGGTGCGGGAAGAAGATTTGTGAAGCGGCATGTTAGCCAGGGACGCGTCGGCCCCGTCGGACCTCATAGTAGAAACACCGCATAACAATCGCACTGCACCGGAACGTTTACAATATAGTTGGTTAAGTTGCAAAGTTTGTCTGCGTCCGGTGATTGCGAACGTTATGCCGTTGAGTGTTTAGCAAAGTATCAGAATTTAGTTAAATTTAAGCCAAAATCAGGTGGGTATCACGAGTTGTACAAGCCATCCATGTGCGACGATACCTGCTGATTCCTTGAGGAACACTTCTCCATACAGAAGTCAGTGAGCTATTAGTCTATTCAAGAGGCAGCAGCGGTAAGAAAGCAAAGAGACATTGCTAACAATTTGTTGCGAGAAGGACTGCCAATTGAAATTATTGCTCGTGTGACAGGGCGGTCAATTGAGGAACTCCAACAGCTTCAACAGCCATTAAACAGGGCTCTGTAAGATTCATCCGGCTCGACGTGGCGATCGCAGCATAACAGCTCCATTACGAGCCATGACACACTCTAGTCAGTGGCACACAAGGAATACAGTATGAGGTCAAGAGCGCAAATCAACTAGTCTTTAGTCACCCATCGCGATAGACAATAGACTAGTATTACTCCTCATCCCTCATCCTTCCAATGCGCTCCTACTCCCTGATTGCCCCTGCCAAAATCAACCTTTACCTGGAAATTATTGGCGATCGCCCTGATGGATATCATGAGCTGGCAATGGTTCTCCAGGGAATTGATCTGGCAGATCGAATCGATCTCAATGCCAATGGAGTCGATCAGTTTCGGCTGCACTGCGATCATCCCGAAGTGCCTGCTGATGAGAGCAATTTGGCTTACAAAGCGGCCTTGCTGATGGCAGCAGAGTTCCCAAATGCATTTGAGCAGTATGGCGGAGTAAATATCACGATTCACAAGCACATTCCGGTTGGGGCTGGGTTGGCGGGTGGCTCGACCAATGGCGCAGCTGTGCTGGTGGGACTTGACTTGATTTGGGGGTTAGGACTGACTCAAGGCGAGCTACAGGATTTGGCCGCAAAGTTGGGGTCAGACGTCCCGTTTTGCATCGCAGGAGGGACGGCGATCGCCACCGGACGAGGCGAACAGCTTTCACCGCTGCCCAGCATTAACTCCCTTTATGCGGTGCTAGCCAAGTACCGCAGTCTTAGCGTTTCGACGGTTTGGGCATACCAGACCTATCGTAAACAGTTTGGCGATTCCTATAGCCCTGTTTCCACAACGGGTTCCGCTGTCGGAACATCGACTACGCCAAAGCAGCGTGCCCATGCGGGTGAAATTGTGGCTGCGATTATGCATCATGACAGTTCCAAAATCGGTAAGCTGTTGCACAACGATTTGGAAAAAGTCGTCCTGCCCGCCCACCCGCAGGTGGCTCAGTTGCGAGAAACGATACAGCAGTTCAATCCGTTAGGGACAATGATGTCAGGGTCGGGTCCAACGGTCTTTGCCCTGGCTGAGTCACAGGCAGAGGCAAAACATTTGCAACAGCAGATTCAGACTGCTTTGCCTGATCCGGATTTACAAACCTGGGTGGCGCAGTTTAGGGCTGGCGGCATTCGTATTGTTTGAGCTTGTGAATTCCCGGAGGGCGTAGCATTCGGGCAACAATTGTGGGGAAGTTAGAAAATCTGTCTACCTCACGCTGCGCCGATACACCCGGTGAGTAGCAAATTGTAAGGGCGAAATCTTTTTTGCTCTCGCTCGATATCATTTGAAAACTACCATTTGTAGAACATAACAAACGCACTATGGCAGACCTACCTTCACCAGATTCTTCTCAGCAAAATAAAAACTCTGCGGGTGAAACTCCGCCTACACCGTTGCGCTGCTTTACGGGGGCGATCATTGCAGGGGGGCTTGCTTTTCTCCTCTACCTGCTCAACCAAGCGATCATTCAAGGGCTTGCCGCAAAACCCTTGCCCACGAGCAGCGTGACGGCAACGAACATTGCCGTTGCAGTGAGGACATTGGTCATTGGCTTAAGCACACTAGCGACTGCAATTTTTGCGATCGCCGCCCTCGGACTGATTGCTCTAGGAATTCAGCTTTTAATTCAACAATTGCGCCAACCTTCCCTGTCGAACAAAGAATAAGTTTAGGAGATGAATCAACATGTATGTCCTCATTGGTGGCGCTGGCATGATGGGGTTGCGCTTGGCTCAAAACTTGTTAGAAATGGGGCATACCGTTGCCATCATTGACACCGATCCTCTGACATGCCAATTTGCCCGTGAAAAAATTGGCGTAATGGCCTTTGAGGGCAGCGCGGTCAGCACCTTGGTCTTGTTAGAAGCCGGAATTCGCAAAGCCGATGCAGTCGCAGCAACGCTCAGCAGCGATGCCTTGAACCTAGCGATGGTGACGCTTTCTAAGCACTACGGGGTGCCTCACATCGTCGTGCGAATGAGCGAACAGGATTTCTTTGAACCTTACCGCATCGCCGGAGCCAATCATGTGATTAGCACGATTGACCTGGCTGTCACGACAATGGCAAATGCGATCGAATACCCCGAAGTGGAGTCGATGATGCACTTTGAGCAGGGGCAGGTAGAAGTGTTAAAACTGCCGGTTCCGGCTAACTGCTACATTACCGGGCGTACCGTTGCCCACGTTGCTCAAGACCCCAGCTTCCCCAAAGGCTCATTGATGATTGGCTACCAGTGCCATTCCTGTGCTGATTTGATCATTCCAAATGGCAGCACGGTCTTGGAAGCTGGCTCAACAATTCTCGTCGTGACTAAACCTGATTTAGTTCACAAGATGATCGACTTCATGGGCCTTTGCACTAATCGTCTTCCAACTCTAGAAGTTGCTTCATCCAGCGCTCTGACGTAGGTTTGCACCAGATCTTCTGAGAGAATGCGTTTGCGAATTTAGCATGGGAGTTAGCTCAACTTCTATCAGTTGTGAAGTTTGGCGACGATGGTTAAATCGCATAGCTGAAGTTTAGAGCTTAGTTGCCGTCGGCGATAGGGCGACCCGACATAGCAGCAGCGGGGACGTAGTTTTCATCGGCGATCGCAGGCTCATACCAGACCTGACGATAGATTAGCTCAAGCTCATTACCCACTTCCGAAAAGTAGTCCATTTGCCGCGCCTGAAGCGATACCATCACCCGAAAAACCGCTAACGCCAAAATTGCCACAACCATTCCAGCCGCAGTGGTGATCAACGCTTCCCCAATTCCGGCTGCGGCTGCGGTTGCCTGCTGGGTAGTGCCGCCACCGCCAATATTGAGGTTGTTGAACGTGCCAATCAAGCCCGTCACGGTACCCAACAGTCCCAGCAGCGGTGCAACGGCAACCACCGTTTCTAAAAGCTTGTCGCCCTTTCGCATTTGCACAAATTCTTTATCGCCTGTTGCTTCCATTGCTAGACGAAAAGTTTCAGGGCTGGGATTTCTCAGTCGCAAAGGCGCTAGCAGGAAGCGTCCAATAGGCAAAGTTTGCGCTTTTTCAGCGATCGCTCCAGCCTCATTCAGATCGTAGCGGGCTGCATCCAGCACATCATGTACAATCCGGTCTTCCTGGCTCAAGAGCTGATACCAAAACCAGCTGCGCTCAAGTGCACAGGCGATCGTCGCGACCGACAATCCCACAATAGGAACCATAACTGGGCCGCCTTTGATAACAGTTTCAAGGACTGGGAACATGGTGGTGCAGAAACGCTACTTCCAAATTCTTAATAGACTTGACTTCCCCCGTTAGAATATCCGAATCGCTCTGGAGACTCTTTAATGAGGTAAGTAAAAGATCAACTCAAGGTTAAATCATAGCGGGGATTGGGGATTGGAAATCTGAAAATTTTGGTGCTCTGGAGTAAATGGTTAAGAAGGTTTTGCTAGATCTGGTAAGCGTCCGCTTGATCCAGTCATGAGTCGGAGTGCTAGCCATTTGAGGGGGCGGGTAGCACGCATGACCCGCAACCCTAATCGCCGACTGAGCCGCAAAGGTGCCCAGTTGGTTGAGAAACAGCGATCGAGCAGGTCAGTGAAACCGAGAATGGTTAAATTTTCTAGCCAACGCCAGCGTTCGTAGCGTTTTAGGACGCGTAACGTGCCGATGTCCTCGCCATGCTGATACGCCCTTTGCAAAACTTGAGCCAGGGCAGCCGCATCTCGAATTCCCATGTTCAACCCCTGCCCGCCGACGGGATGGCAGCAATGGGCTGCATCCCCGATTAGCGCTAAGCGGGGAAGTGTATAGCGATCGCTATGCATCAGCTGCACTGGGAATAGGAGGCGATCGCTCACCAGGGTCAGATGTCCCAGTTGTCCATCATAGCGGCGGTCTAGCTCTGCCAAAAACTCAGCGTTGCTCAGGTTCATGAAGGCTTTTGCTTCAGCATGGGGAGCCGTAAGAACGATCTGACAGCGGTTATCGGGAAGTGGCAGAGTAGCAAACGGGCCGCTTTCCCAAAAGTGTTCGCGGGCGATGTTGCCGTGTGGCTTTTCAGGTTGAATCACTGCGGTAATGCACGACTGCCAATATTGCCACCCGTGAGTGCCAATGCCTGCCTGCTGGCGCATGGGCGATCGCGTTCCATCGGCTGCGACCAGCAGCCGCGTTTTAATCGATTGAACCTTTCCCTGCATCGAGACGGTCAGTGTAACGCAATCGGGCTGATAGTCTGCGGACAAGACCTCTGCCGGGGAGAGCCAGCTTACCTGTTCTGCATCTTCCAGGCTCTCCTGTAGAGCTTGCAGCAAAACCCGATGTTCTGCCACGTAGCCCAGTGCCTCAGTCCCCAAATCTTGAGGTTGAAACTGCACTGCTGCTGGATAGTCAGCGTCAGCAAGATGAATTTGGCGAAAAGTGGTGATCTGGGGCAGAATTTGCGCCCAGAGTCCTAACCCGGCAAAAATTTTGCTGGAGGTCAGCGTGATGTGATATGCCCGTCGCCGCTCCAGTCCAGCAGTCCGAGGTTGTGCTTCAATGAGTGCGATCTTTAGCCCCGCTTGCTTGAGGGCAGAGGCTAGGGTCAGCCCTACAATTCCCCCACCCACGATCGCCAGGTCATAGTCTACAGAGAGACGATCGCAACGATGAGTTTGAAGCCCAGTTTGAAGTTCAAACGGGTGAGACGAATTACGACCAGAGGCAAGCGAAGCCGGAGATGGAAGCGGATTTAACACCATTGATCAAACCGTAATCAATCAAGCCGAACAAGTTAAGTCAAACAAATAAGTAGTTATACCTTCCTTATTCTGACGCGATCGCCCTCACTAGTCCACCTGGTTAAGGGAATTGGGGAAGCTAGGAAAAGTATGGCGCTACGTGCCTTGATTAAAACGTCTTTGCGTGAAATGCGCGAGAGCTTCTACACAAAAACTTGTCCTAAAGTATGGGCGCAGCGCTATAAAGGGCAGCCTTCCATGAAGCTCCAGTAAATCTCAGCTTCCTTCCCAATTTCTTCACCTTTGGTTTTTAGCTTTGGAATATCGGCTTGCAAATGAGCTATCTATTCAATCGCAAATCCAGAGGCAAGAAAAATGTCAGACTTAGAGGAAATCAATCAGCTTTTGCAGGCGAAAGTAGAGCGACTTCAGAAAGCCGAAAAAGCACTGCGTCAAAACGAAGCAAATCTACTGAATTTAATTGAAAGTACTCAGGATGCTGTCTGGTCTGTGGATTCACACTACACGGTGTTGACGCTCAATTTGGCGTTTAAGCAACTGTTTTTACTTGCATTTGATGTAGAACTTGCTCCTGGAATGAATGCAATAGATTGCCTGCCTGCTGAGCAACGAACGTTATGGATCGACTATTACAACTGCGCTTTGAAGGGCGATCGCTTTGATGCTGAGCACTATTATTTTTTGAACGATATTTCTATTTACCTTGATATTTCTTTTAATCCAATCTTCGATCGCAGTGGGCTAATTACGGGGGTAGCTGTCTTTAGCAGAGACATTACCAACCGCAAGCAAACAGAAACTCAACTGTTGCACAGTGCCTTGCACGATGGGCTGACCGGATTGCCCAATCGCACTCTTTTTCTTGAGCGGTTAACCTACACCGCTGAGCGAGTGCAGCGGCAAAACGGTCTATTTGCAGTGATGTTTTTAGACCTGGATCAGTTCAAGCTGATCAACGACCAACTGGGACACTCAGCAGGCGATCATCTGCTGTGTCAGTTTGCTCAGGAGTTAGAAAATTGCCTGCATCTCGGTAATACCGCCAGTCATTTTGGGAATGACGAATTTGCCATTCTGCTGGACAACATTAGCGATATCAGTGAGGCTACTTCGGTCGTTGAGTGTATTCAGCAACGGTTAATGCTGCCGTTTACGCTCAACAGGCATGAGGTTTTTGTGACTGCCAGTATTGGGATTGCCCTCAGCAACGGCTACGATCAGCCGCAAGATCTGTTGCACTATGCCAATGTCGCAATGCACCGCGCTAAAGAATCTGGTAAAACCTGTTACAAAATCTTCGACGCAGAAAACGTCTAACACCAATTCACGCTTTACAAGAAGTTTCTGGGAGAAGAAGGAATTTGAATAATAAATTCTGTACCCTGACCCGGGGCAGAGCGGCATTCAAGATTGCCACCATGTTTTTGCACCACGATTTGGTAGCTAATCGACATCCCTAGCCCCGTTCCCTGACCTACGGGCTTGGTGGTGAAAAAGGGATCGAACAGACGCTCCTGAATATTGGGGGTCATTCCTGCGCCGTTGTCTTGAATGCGGATTGTGACCATTCCCCGAACGTTTTGTTCTATGTCAAGGCTAGAAGTCAAAGTCGTCTGAGTCGCAATCGGTTGTCCCAGCATTATTTCAGCTCCGGATTCAGATAACCTGGTCACCGTTGGTGAGTCGGGAGTAAACTCGGTTTGAATGGTAATCGTTTTAGGTTCGGGCTGGCTTTCCAGAGCATCGATCGCATTGCTCAAAATATTCATAAAGACCTGGTTAAGCTGTCCGGCGTAACATTCCACGGGCGGCAGTGCCCCATATTTCTTAATTACCCGGATGCCCGTACTGTTGCCGCAAGCCTTAAACCGATTGTGTAGGATGAGCAACGTGCTATCGATGCCTTCGTGAATGTTGACTGGCTTCATTGCAGCTTCGTCTAGGCGCGAGAAGTTGCGGAGAGAAAGCACAATTTGACGAATTCGATCTGCCCCGATTCGCATAGAGGCTAGCAGCTTGGGCAGGTCATCCGCGACAAATTCAATATCAATAGTGTGAATCAAAGCTTGAACTTCGGGCGCTGGGTCAGGATAGTACTGCTGATAAAGCTGAATCAGTTGCAGCAGGTCTTTGGTGTAATTGTTGGCATGAACTAGGTTGCCCGTAATGAAGTTGACGGGGTTGTTGATTTCGTGGGCAATGCCTGCCACCATTTGCCCTAGACTCGACATCTTCTCGGTCTGAATCAGCTGAGACTGGGTTTGCTGTAAGTTTTGCAGAGCTTCGGTCAGTTGTCTCGCTTGAGTCTCAGCAGCAAAGGCGGCAGCGCGGGTTTTGGCGTAGAGTTCTGCCTGCTCAATGGCGATCGCCACCTGATCTACTACAGCGTGGAGCAGCTCCACTTCGCTATCGCTCCAGGTATGAGCGCGACTGTGGCTACAGACAATCGCGCCTAGCTGGTTAGATTGCGTTTCTAGCGGCACCAGCAGTTGCGCCATAATGCCACGATTGAGTAGCTCTTGTACCTCGGCGTCTCTTTCTAGCTCCTTGGTAGCATCATCAATCCGAATCATCTGTAGATTTAGGATGCTTACCGCTAGGGGGACAGTCTCTTCCGGTGGGCAGTCTCCTAGCAGGCTAGGCAAATTAGAACTGCAAGATTCGTGGGTGACAACCAGACTGGGGCGATCGTCGTTCATCCAGCACCAGAGAAAGTGACAGCGATCGATTTGCAAGAGCGATCGCACCTCACTTACGGTTGTCCCCAAAATCACATCCAGGTTGAGCGACTCCCGAATTTGACTAGCCAGGCGAAACAACAACGCTTCTCGGCGGCTCATCAAGGCTTCTCTCGCCCAGATACGGTCGATCGCCACGGCAATGCTGTTGGCGATCCAGCCGAGGGTGTTGAGGGTCGCTTCGCTCAGCGGTTGCCGACAAAACAAAGCCATTACGCCGACCAGACGATCTTCAACAATCAGGGGATAACCTGCGAAACTAACTAGGTTTTCGCGCTGCACCCAGTCGCGTGCGCCGATGCATACGTCGTTTTGCACATCATTGGTCAGGTAAGGCTGACGGAGTTGAGCGATAAAGCCAATGATGGAAATACTTAGAGGAATACGGCTATAAAAATCTTCGACGTGGGAATGCTGTCCGGCGATCGCCTGTAGCTCTAGCAGTTTTGCCTCACCGTTATACGTCCAGATGCGAACGAAGGTGGCATCAAGATACTGCATCGTGGTTTCGGTACAGCGCCCCAAAATTTCGGATAGCGCCCCGCCTTGCGCCAGCAGTACCCCCATCGCAGCAATAAACTCAGACAGGTGCGATCGCTGCAATAAGTCCATCTCCGACTGTTTGCGCGTCGTCACATCCCGAAAGTAAACGGACAGTCCTTCCTGATAAGGAAATGCCCTCACCTCAAACCAGCTTCCTAAAGGCGGGTAGAATTCTTCGAAGTGTACGGGAGTTTGCTGGGCGATCGATCGCCGATATTCTTGCTCAAATACGGAGCCGACTGTTTCGGGAAACACATCCCAAATGCGTCGCCCTAACAGTTCACTTCGAGTTCTAAACAGCGCCTTTTCAACCTGAGGATTGAGATAGGTAAACCGCCAATTATGGTCGAGCGTGAAGAAAGCATCCGTAATGCTGGTCAGCAGGCGAGCCAGTTTGCGCTTAGAACGAGTTTCGCCGGTCTTTTCGATTTGAGTTTGGTTGGCGATCGCTTCCTCTAGCTCTACTGACTTGCGCCGCAGTTCCAGTTGAGCAACAACCTGCTGGCTCAAGGTTTGCAAAGATTCTTGTTGCTCTAGACTGAGCGATCGCACGTCCCAGTCCATGACGCATAAGGTGCCGATCGGCAGCCCTTCTGGAGTAATCAGCGGCACACCTGCATAAAACCGAATGTGAGGATGCCCAGCTACCAGCGGATGTAGCCTGAACCGCTCATCTGCCAGCATGTCAGGTACGATCAGCATCCCTGCTTGCTGAATCACATGAGCACAAAACGATTGCTCCAGGCTAACGGGCAACTCTAGCCCGATGCTTGACTTTGACCAATAGTAATTGTCCACCAGAAAATTGACCATGGCGATCGGCACCTGGCAGATTTGAGTCGCCAGACGGGCGATCGCATCAAACGTAGCCTCTGGTTCAGTATCTAAAATCCGATACCGAAACAAGGCCGTAAGTCTGGCAGATTCATCAAGCAATCGTGCTGCCATCGGCTGCAATTATTGGTGACAACAAGGAACACAATCAGCTTCTGTGAAACTTGCGAACAGCTCACAGCGACTCTTTCAGTGATTTCAGCACCCCAAACCACCACTGAAGCGATAACTACGAGTCAGATGCCCCCACCTGAGCAAATTTGTCTCCCAACCGCTCAGGTCAAGATAGACTTTCGAGCCGTAAAGTTTCTACTGATTAAAGAACACTCTAAACATCTCAAGATCCGGTAGCAACCCAGGTAGTAAACCCCTCTAAACTCTTAATACAAGCTCTCTAAAACAGTTGAAATCAACTCGTAATCAAATAAGGTAAACAAAAATAACAGAAGGTAGAGTGTTTTTATGAAAATTTGCCTCTTTGATATGTATACAAGCTGTGCGAAGTTTCTGATCCGCAAGCTTAAGGAAAATTAAATTTTCCAGCATCTCTCGTTCTTCCCTTGCAGTCCTTCATCTACCCGCCGATGTGGCATCTTTCCGTTCCCAGACAATTCCGACAGATTTTGGTCGGGTCAAAGCGTCTCGCTATCTTTGAAGCCTGCGTCATTGGACTCGTCTCCGGTTTGGCAGCCGTTTTGCTCAAGCAAGGAATTAGCTGGCTGGGCGGTTGGCGAATTGACCTTTCCAATCAGTTTCTCTGGACGCTGCCTCTGGTGGGTCTTGGAGGCGGATGTTTAACGGGTTTACTGATCGAGCGTCTAGCCCCAGAAGCCGCAGGTAGTGGAATTCCACAGGTAAAAGCGGCACTAGCAAATTTTCCCATTCCGCTTAACCTGCGAGTGGCGATCGTCAAGCTAATCAGCGTCACCTTGGCGCTGGGGTCAGGGTTAAGTCTGGGTCGTCAAGGTCCAACTGTGCAGATTGGTGCAGCACTTGCAGCTCAACTGAGCCAGTGGATTCCTACTTCACCCGAATATCGCAGGCAGCTTTTGGCCGCAGGAGCGGCGGCTGGACTGGCGGCTGGCTTTAATGCCCCGATCGCCGGAGTGCTGTTTGTGGTGGAGGAATTCCTGCAAGATTTTTCTGGGTTAACGCTGGGCACTGCCATTCTCGCTTCGTTTATTGGAGCCGTTGTCTCTCGGCTCCTAGGTGGACAAGGACTCAGCCTCAATTCGATCGTCACGGCTGCTGAGTCCCAGGTCAGTTTTTCGCTGCAAGACATTCCCTTTTTTCTGGTTCTGGGGCTGCTAGCCGGGTTGCTAGGCGCTTTGTTTAGCCAGGGCATTTTTGTCAGTTTGAGCTTTTACCGCCGTACCCTGCACTTGGGATTGCCCTTGAAGGTTGGTCTGGCTGGATTGATTACTGGACTGGTCGGAATGCTCCTACCTCCCGCAGTGCGAGATGACACAGGACTGCAAGATTTTTTGAGTACTGGAGCGGCGGGTTGGCAGGTGACGCTGCTGGTTTTCTGGGTGAAGTTTGTCCTGACGCTAGTCGCTTACGGCTCTGGAGCCCCTGGAGGACTTTTTGCGCCCTCGTTGATCCTGGGGTCAGCCTTGGGATATTTGGTGGGATTCTCGGCCCAGGGGTTAGAAACGCTGATTGGGGTTCCCTTAGGAATTCCCGTTGGGGTCAGTCCTGCCAGCACCTATGCGTTAGCAGGAATGGGTGCTTTTTTTAGCGCCATTACACGAGGACCGATTACGGCGATTGTCATCGTTTTTGAAATCACGACAGACTTTAATCTGGTGCTGCCGCTGATGATCGGCTCTGTAATCGCCTACCTAATTGCCGATCGCCTGGCTGGGGGATCGCTTTATAGCCGCCTCTTAGCTTGGAATGGCATTCACCTAGAAACGGTGACGGCAAATACTGGTCCGTGGGCTGACCTAACTGCAGCCACGCTAATGCAGCGGCGGGTTGAGACATTATCTAGCCAGATGAAGCTGAGCGAGGCAGTGCAGGCTTTTTCGCGATCGCACCATCGCGGTTTTCCGGTTGTCGATGATGGCAGGCTAGTGGGAATTGTCACCCAGAGCGATCTGGCAGACCCATCCCGTCGTCCCTCTGCCCTAGAGGAAGCGACTCTGTCAGATATCATGACCCCTCAGCCTGTCACGGTTAGCCCGTCTGATCCGCTCACCCATGTGCTCTATTTGCTAAATCGGTTTAAGCTCAGCCGCTTACCGGTGACCGAAGGTCCTAAGCTGGTTGGCATCATCACTCGCGCTGACATTATTCGGGCGGAGTCTGACCAGCTTAATGGCGAAACCCGGCAGTTTGGTCCGCAGCCAGAACCTTCCTATGTGGTCTATCAGACGCGATCGCCCGCTACTGGCAAGGGGCGGCTACTAGTACCGTTGAGTAATCCCCAAACGGCTCCGTTGCTGCTTAAAATTGCGTCAACCATTGCTCGCGATCGCGATTATGAGCTGGAATGCCTACAAGTGATTATCGTGCCGCGCGGCAGTTCTCCAGCAGAAACAATGGTCAGGACAACCACCAGTCGCCGCTTACTGCGCCAAACTGAACAACTGGGGCGAGATTGGCAAATTCCGATTCATACTCAAATTCGGGTTGCCCATGATGCAGCGCAGGCAATGCTGGAGACGATTAAGGAGCGTCACATCGACCTGATTTTGATGGGCTGGAAGGGAACTACCGCTACGCCGGGGCGGGTGTTTGGCAGTGCAGTAGATACGGTTGTGCGACAGGCTGCCTGCGATGTTGTGGTGATCAAGCTCAGCAAGGCTGGAACTTTTGACCACTGGCTGGTGCCAATTGCAGGCGGACCAAACTCCCAGCAGGCTTTGCGGCTGTTGCCAGCACTAACGACACTTAGCCCTTCCCCTACGGTCGAAATTTGTCAGGTATTTAATTCAATAGATTCGGCGGAAGATAATGTGCTGCTGCATCAGGCGGTAGAACAACTGAGCAGCCAAGTACATTATCCTGTGGTGGCTTGCCCAGCCTGGGGACATTCAGTCCCAGAAGCCATCCTGCATCTGGCGGTCAGAGATGCCTGCGATGTGATTGTGCTAGGAGCAAGTCGCGAGGGCTTGTTACAGCAGGCAATTAAGGGCAATATTCCAGAGGCGATCGCCCGCTATGGGGATCGCACCATCGTTCTGGTTAGAGGGGCGATCGCTGCTCAGCCTTAGCAGGAAAATAGGTATTTGGTTTATCTAATCTTCATCGGGCTAAACCGGAAACTTAAAACATCCGCGTTTAAATAGGAATCGGAGCCATAAGACGGTTATCGCTGCTGATACCCTCAGTTAGGTGAATGAGACGGATGAAATTAGTACGGAAACAAAAGCAAATACTCTGAATCTATAGAACAAGCACCTCCGTACTAGTTCTGATGCTCAGACGGGGGCAGATATAAATATAGTGAGTCGTCGAGGCCGTTGTTGAGTCACCTATTAAACCGCTATCCATTAATTCGGAAGGCTAGGCAAATCCTCACAGCCCAGACGTTGCACCGTCTCCAAGTTGTAGCCCCAACTTTATCAACTGGGAGTGTGAATCAACTCTGTGGCGATCGCTTCAGTCATTATCAATCTTTATTTTTCGAACAAACCATCTGCATCAAACGATCCCTGTGTGTTCATAGGATGGAATTAGCATGTACCGATTAAATCTGAATTCTAAAATTCGTCCAATCTTCGTCACGATTTGTTGTGCTTTTTCACTCGGCTTAGTAGTGGGAGGATTTCCTTTGATGGCGATCGCCCAGGAATACAACCCTCCAGATGTGGGTTTACCAGGACGGCGAGAAGGAGGGGGTACCCGCGGCTGCTGGAATGAGTTAGCGGTAGCCAACCCAACCCAATCCTCCTCCCAGTCATCGGTAGAAGAATTGCCTACTGCTCTGAC
This sequence comes from Leptolyngbya sp. FACHB-671, assembly GCF_014695745.1. NCBI lineage: Bacteria > Bacillati > Cyanobacteriota > Cyanophyceae > Leptolyngbyales > Leptolyngbyaceae > Leptolyngbya > Leptolyngbya sp. FACHB-671. Next base: position 13,707 of record NZ_JACJOV010000125.1, read on the forward strand.
TCCGGCTGAAAATTTTGGCTACACCACTTCAGAACGCCCTACTTTTTTCTTCTACATTCCTCAGCTTTACGCCGAGAAAGCCGTAGCAGCCGACTTTATGCTTTTGGATGAGCAAGGTAACGAAGTCTACAGCACCACCTTTCAACCAAGTCACAGCGCTAATGTGGTTAGCGTCACGCTGCCTGCTGATAGCGCGTCTGCTCTGGAACCTGGCAAACCATATCAGTGGAGCTTTGGCTTAACCTGCAACTTAGGCGATCGTTCTGGCGATCGCGTCATGGACGGCTGGATTCAGCGCGTTGAACCTACCGCTGCCCTAGAAACTGCCCTGGCAAATGCCACTCCAGCAGAACTTCCTGCCCTCTATGCCCAGTCAGGCATCTGGTATGACGCATTCGCCAGCCTAGTTGCGCTGCATACTACACCCACCAGCCAAACTTTTACAACTCAGTGGTCAACTCTACTCAACTCGGTTGGACTCAATCACATCGCTGAAGCTGCCTTTGCTCAGTGCTGCACTACTGCCCAGAGCGAATAAACTCGCTAGCATTGCCAGTGGCTCTATCCATGCGCACTCAATGCGTCCTACCGACTTGATCCAGACTGCTCAAAACACCGATAAGCCAACAAAACCGTTCTGAGAAGTAAGAGTCATGCATCGCCCCCTTTTTTTGCTTAACCGTTTCCCTGTTTCTCTCATGCTGGCGGTAGGAATATGGCTAGCTGCCCTGCCCACAGTGACCCTAGCTCAAGAGTACATTCCTCCTCAGCGTGGCTTGCCTGGTCGTCGTGAAGGAGGGGGCACTCGTGGGGATTGCCTCAGCAGCAGCCAGCGTCTGACGGCCCTCATGCCTGACACTAACTTTGGTAAAACGATTGCGGAGTATCCAACTTTTTTTTGGTACATTCCTGATGTGCAGCCCGAAGCAGCGGAGTTTGTGCTGTTAGATGAGAACGACAATGAGCTATATCGCACCCGGTTTCAGGTAACGGGTGCATCAGGGGTGATTAGCCTGAGCCTGCCTGAAAATGCCGGGATGCCACCCCTAGAAGTCGGGAAGGACTATCACTGGTACTTCTCCTTGGTTTGTGATGATGTCGACCGATCGGGCGATCCTTACACGGAGGGCTGGATTCAACGGGTTGAGCCAGAGGCAGCCCTACTGTCCCGGTTGGAAACAGCCTCGCTCCGCGATCGCCCCACTATCTATGCGTCCGCTGGCATCTGGCACGATGCGCTTACATCCCTCGCCGAGCTGCGTCGCGCCAATCCTCAAAACGCCAGTTTCATGAGAGGCTGGAGAACTCTGCTTGACTCGGTGGAGCTAGCAAAAGTGGCAGATCAGCCATTCGTCCCCTGCTGTGAGCAGGTCAGCAGCCAGCCTGTCAGCAGCAATCTGGGCATTAGCCCCTAACCCTCTACAGTTCCTTATTCGGTGTTCCCTATGCACTGCGATCGCCCTCGACTTATTCGCATTGCGGCTTACCTGACGACATTAGGGCTATTGCTCAATAGCGGTTTGCCGTCAGCCTTGGCGCAGCAGTACGTTCCACCAGAGCGGGGGTTACCTCAGCGTTTAGGGGATGGCGGCACACGGGCAGGAGACTTCGGGAGTCCGTCTGGGACAGACGCACCCCCAACCGACCAGCCCAGTTTTGAACTGGAGAGCCCATCTGCTCGACCTGCACCTGGAGGATATACCCCACCTGCACCAGGGTTGCCGGGTCGGCGTGAGGCAGGTGGTACAAGGGGCAGCGGTAACTGCATCGATCACTCACAACTGGATGACTCGCAACTGGTTGCCTTGATGCCGATAGATAACTACGGAAGAACGCTATCAGGCTATCCGACACTGTTCTGGCGGGTTCCCCCAAATCAAGCAGAGGCAATAGAGCTGGTCTTGTTTGACGAGGCAGACAACGAGATCTATCGCACTATATTACAGATTACCGGTGAAGCGGGAATTGTTAGCCTAGCATTACCCGCTCACGCTGGAATGCTGCCCTTAGAGGTGGATGCGCTATACCGCTGGTCTTTCTCTTTGATTTGCGATTCAGCCGATCGCTCAGCCGACCTCTACACCGAAGGCTGGCTTCATCGAGTTGAGCCTGCCCCTGATCTGGCAGCTGAAATCGATGAAGCAGCAGAGAGCGATCGCCCCTCCATTTATGCTGCTGCCGGACTCTGGCATGATGCTCTGTCTGCGATCGCCGAGCAGCGCCGCACCAATCCTGAAGACGAAGCAGCGGCAGCCCGTTGGCGCAATTTATTGGAATCAGTCGGGCTAGGGGTTATCGCTGATGAACCGTTAGACCATGCTGACTGACATGAGTTCATCTGCCATATCAAAGTTAGCGTTGACAGACTGCACGTCATCCAGGTCTTCTAGCGCATCCATTAGTTTGAGCAGCGATCGCGCCTGATCAGAGTCAGTCACTTCTACAGAATTTTGCGGAATCCAGCGCAGTTCGGTCTGCTGAATTTTGTAGCCCTTTTCCTGTAAAACTTGGCTCAGGGTTTCCAGGTTGATGGGTTCCGTGAAGACCTCAGCTCCCGCTGCTTCATCGACCTCAACCAGTTCGTAGGATTCTGCTCCGCCTTCCAGCGATGCTTCTAGCAACTCATCCTCATCAATTTCCCCAACCAGGGTGACAACGCCCTTCTGCTCAAACATCCAGCCGACACAGCCCGTTTCTCCCAAGTTGCCGCCTGCTTTGTTAAAGGCGGCCCTGAGGTCGGCGGCAGTGCGGTTGCGGTTGTCGGTAAATGCTTCGATCAAGACAGCTACGCCACCCGGCCCATACCCCTCATAGCGAATTGCCTCCAGCGCATCTGCATCTGCGCCTAGCTTGCCGGAGCCTTTAGCGATCGCCCGTTCGATATTGTCATTGGGAATTCCAGCCGCTTTTGCTTTCTCAATTGCCGTGCGAAGCTGAAAATTACCATCAGGGTCAGGCACTCCGCTCCGGGCTGCCACAATAATCTCCCGCGAGATCTTGGCAAAGGTTTTGCCCTTCACCGCATCTACTCTGGCTTTTTGCCGCTTAATATTTGCCCACTTACTGTGTCCTGCCATGCGCTAATCAGTTCATGCTGTGAGATAACGTCCAAACCTAGAATAGTAAACCTGCTGCGTGTGTGTCAGATTGCGCCCTATCGACCGCAGTAGTAGAACTCAAGGCTCGCTTGCTTGCTGTACGTTTTAGTTGCACTCATGGGGCTGATTCCTGACCGCCGCATCGAAAAAACTCTAATTTCATAGGGGCTGCCCACAGCTATATTTCTCCTACTTCTTGGTTCCACTTACAACCGATTTGAGGCTGCTGTAAGAATCTATAGAATTCGTAGATTAGTCCGCAACCAAAGAATGTTTAGAAATGTGTATTTTCTGAGAATATCTGTTTTTATGTCTTTTCAAAGTCTTAACCCAAAGCTTCCTATTTCTAGAATAGAACCCCAGTATTTCTAATATTTCTAAATTCGTTTCTCATTTTTATTTAAAGCCAAAACTTCAGTGAATCAAAGGTTTCGGCTTTTTGAATGTACAAGAATTGAAATTAAGTCGATTGATTCTTCTAAGGCTGATTCTATTGAAAAGGTTGGAATAGATTCGTCTCTGCTAATCCTCTATCTCTGCAGGATGACTAGGCTTGATCCGGGTTTATCGCTCTAGGTTGATTCAAGTCTTGAAGACAAACGAATACTGTAGAGACATGGTTGTTGAATAGCTAAAACAAACGATTTAACAAGCCGTCAACAACTGATTGAACACGTGCAGTCGTTGCACTGCCAGATCTCCTTAACAAATGAGAATTAGCGAGGATACTTAACTATGAAACTTTCCAATTTCGCCAAATTGGCTGGAGCCAGTGCACTAGGACTGAGCCTGACTGTGTTGTCTGTAGGTGCGCCTAGCTTTGCGCAAGATGCTCCTGCGGTTGATGGCACCACAACAACCACTGAGACGGAAGTGGAAGGCACTGAGACGGAAGTGGAAGGCGATCGCGACTTTGACTGGGGTTGGCTGGGTCTGTTGGGTCTGATCGGCTTGGCTGGTTTGGCTCGCAAAGATGATGATCACACTACCCGTTACCGCGAACCTGACGAAGTAAGCCGGACTTCTTCTACACGCTACTAATCTAGATTAGGCGGTAAGAATTGGACTGATAAGAGAATAAGGGTCTTAGAACATTCCTAAGACCCGCCGCCATCAGGACAGTTGAAAATTTTTTTGATAGAAATTTGCACTCTAAATGAAGGAAGTGAATATGAAAAGCATGAACTTTTCTAAGATTATGAAAGCTGGTATCTTAGCAGCCAGCCTAGTTCTAGTGCCCGTTGTCCCATCTGCGCTCGCTCAAACCGAATCAAACAATCCCACTCTAGACACCACTCCTTTGCAAGAGAGTAGTGATGACGCAAACAATTGGGGCTGGTTGGGTTTACTCGGATTGATTGGCGTAGCAAATCTGTTCCGCAAACGCAAGACCACTGAAGTTTATCGAGAGCCAGATGTCGCAAGTGGTACAACTGGTACAACTGGTACTGGATATCGCGAGTAGACAGATCGCTCTCAAGCTCAAAATCCTCCCAACTTGAGCTTGGACCTGTAACCGAATTAAGTTTTGATATCGCCAGCTCTGATCTTAATCAGGGCTGGCGTATTTTGTAGTAACGGTTACTCAGCATTCAGGCACCGCTATGATTTCTTCTACGCCGGGTGTTTCGCTGTCTTCTGGTCCGGAACATACACGGGGTGGTGCGATCGCCTTTCCTCTCCCCTCTGTTGCTTTTGCTGTAGGAACGTTTGCTGTAGGAACGCTGCTCATTGTCGGCACAGTGGCTACCCCAGCCGCAGCTCAGTCTATCGTGCCTGCCAATGACGGGACAGGGACTCGCGTTAGGATTAATGGCGATCGCTACATTATTCGCGGCGGGCAGCTTTCAGAAGATGGTGCCAATTTATTCCAGAGCTTTGAGCGGTTTGGGCTGAGCCCCAACGAAATTGCCCTATTTCGCTCTGACTCAACAATTCAAAACATCCTGGCACGGGTGGTAGGTGGCGATCCTTCTTTAATCAACGGCTTGCTTCAGGTCACGGGTGGCGACTCAAACCTGTATCTGATGAATCCTGCTGGAATCCTATTTGGTGCCAATGCACGGTTGGATGTACCTGCCTCGTTTACCGCCACAACCGCCAACGCAATTGGGTTTGAGCAAGGCTGGTTTAACGGCTCAGGAGCAAATGATTACACCAGTTTGACCGGTGCGCCAACTCAGTTTGCTTTCACCATGACGGAACCGGGGGCGATCGCTAATGCAGGCAACCTCAGCGTTCCTGAAGGGCATTCCCTGACCCTGTTAGGCGGCACTGTCACCAATACAGGAGAACTTGCTGCACCTGCGGGACAAATCACGCTTACCGCAGTTTCTGGTGCAAATCGGGTACGGCTGAGTCAAGCGGGTCATTTGCTGAGCATTGAAATCGAACCTGTCACGGCTAATCCTCAGTCTGGTGAACCTACCTCATGGACGCTGCCAACTGCTTCGCTACCAGAACTGCTCACGGGTGGAAGTGCCAGCAATGCAACTGGGCTGCGGCTCAATGGCAATGGAGAAGTTGAGCTAGTTGGCTCTGGTATTCAAATTCCCAATCAGGCAGGAGTGGCGATCGCCTCCGGTAGCCTAGACGTTTCCTCAACTGCTCCCGGTCAACCTGGCGGCACGGTTCAAGTCCTGGGCGATGTCGTCGGACTGATAGAAGCCAACGTAGATGCTTCTGGCAGTGGCGGTGGCACCGTACTGATCGGCGGCGACTATCAGGGGCAAGGCAGCATCCCTACTGCCTCACGCACTCTGATTGATCGTGACTCTGTGATCAACGCCAATGCCGAGGAGAGCGGAAATAGTGGTCGAGTCATTGTTTGGGCAAATGATACTGCTGCATTTCACGGCAGCATCAGCGCTCAGGGGGGAGATTCGGGCGATGGTGGCTTTGTGGAAGTATCGGGTCACGAAAACCTGATTTTTAGAGGTACTGTCAACACCAGCGCGGCTAATGGGCAAGTCGGCACTTTGCTGCTCGACCCGTTAAACATCACAATTGTGGCAGGCAATGGCGCTGACGATGATGCTCAACTGCTGGGTGATAGCGTAGTCCTAGCGGGTGATGGCAATCCCAATGAATCGTTCACCATTTCTGAAACAGCAATAGAAAATGCAGCCGCCTCTGGCAATCTTCAGCTAGAAGCAACCAATGACATTACGATCGAGTCGCTTTCAGACGGTGTTCTTACCCTGTTCAGCCTTGGCACCTTTGAATTGGGCACGATTCAGTTTCGAGCAGATGCCGATGGAGATGGCGTAGGCACCTTCTCCATGAACTTGAATGATACGCTCGATACGAACAGCAGTGACTTAGTCATTTCCGGTGCAAACCTGCTGCTTGGCAATATCGATACCTCCAGCGGCGGCGATGGCGGCGACGTGACGCTGAATGCAGTCCGTGCGATTCGGGTGAATACAATTAACGCTCAAGGCTTTGAGGGAACAGGCGGAACGGTAAACATTACTGCGGGGCGGCTGTTTCGGGTGCTGGGTAGTTTTAGCGATCGCAATGAAATCAACGCCAGCATTTCCACGTCAGGCTTAGGGGGGGGTGGCTCTATCAGCATTCAGCACGATGGCGGTAGAACCGAAACTCCTTTCACCATCGGCACTGCTAACCCTACCAATGGCACTGCGGGTGCCATTACCACAGGCGAATCAACCTTAACTGCCGCCAATTCACCTATCATTGGCACCGAATTCGTGCTGGGTAATATCCAAGTACTCACTTCTGAACCCACGCCTACCCCGACTCCAACCCCCACGCCCACCCCTACCCCGACTCCAACTCCGACTCCAACCCCCACGCCCACGCCCACCCCGACTCCAACCCCTACGCCCACGCCCACTCCTCCACCCTTTAACGAAGGGGAACTCCTTCCCCGCAACCCTCCCAACCCAACCCCAGAAATTGTCAGCCGATCGCCCGTTACAATTGACACGGCGATCGCCCCCCTGGAAGAAAACTTTACCCAGGAGTTTGAAAACTACTTGGGATTGGAAAATACTCGAATTCGGTCGCTCGACGAAGCAAAGGAAATCTTGCAGGAGATTGAAGACGCAACGGGAGCCAAACCCGCGTTTATCTACGTCAGTTTTGTGCCCGAGTCGCTGAGTTTGTTGCCTGGGAACTATACCCCTCAAGACAGCGACCAGCTGGAACTAGTAGTGATTACCAAAACAGGACTAACGCGCAGGCGAGTCCCAGAAGCTACTCGCGCTCAAGTTTTAGCTGCTGCCCAGACATTTCGCGGGGAAGTGACCAACCCTCGCCGTACCCGCAGCACAAGCTATCTGACCTCGGCTCAACAGCTTTATCAGTGGCTCGTTGCCCCAATTCAACCCGATTTGCAGGCTCAGGAAATCAACAATCTGGTGTTTTTGCCAGATGTAGGATTGCGATCGCTCCCCTTTTCCGCCCTGCACAACGGTGAGCAATTCCTGATCGAACAGTACAGCGTCGGTTTAATGCCTAGTCTGAGCCTGACCGATACTCGCTATGTCGATATTAAAGATGCTCAAATGCTGGCAATGGGCGTTTCTGAGAGCACCCAGGGGCAAACCCCATTGCCCGCTGTGCCCGTCGAGCTTTCCACCGTTGTGCTGAACCTCTGGCGCGGCAGAATTTTTCTCAACGACAACGCTACGATCGCCAATCTGCAACAAATCCGCACCGAGCAGCCCTTTGGCATCATTCACATGGCAACCCATGCCGACTTTGTAGGTGGTCTAGTCAACGACTCCTACATTCAGCTTTGGAATGACAAGCTGCGAATGGATCAGGTGCGGCAGCTTGGCTGGAATGACCCCGCTGTAGAAATGCTGGTGCTGAGTGCTTGCCGGACTGCCCTGGGAGATGAACAGGCAGAACTGGGTTTTGCCGGACTAGCCGTTCAAACAGGAGTAAAAACTGCGGTTGCAAGTCTCTGGTATGTCAGTGATGCTGGAACAGCCGCTTTGATGACAGGCTTCTATCAATCGCTAAGCACTGCTCCCATTAAGGCAGAAGCCCTACGGCAAGCACAAATTGCGATGGCGCGAGGTGAGGTGTATCTGGAAGATGGACAGTTGCGTGGACTGGAGGGAATTGAAGGGTTAAACCTTCCGTCTGCCAGCCTGGATATTAGCAGTCGTGAGCTGTCGCATCCCTACTATTGGGCGGCGTTTACGGTGATTGGTAATCCTTGGTGAATCCCTGTTACTGCTTTAGAGTGCCGCTGCTGCCAAATCCTTATGGAAAATTCATCGAGCAGCTTGTATTTATGTCTGGGGACAGATTTGCTTCGTGCTAATTTGATAGACAAAAACACTGAATTTTTATGCTGGGTCAAGTTGTTGGAAGTCGCTACAGGATCTTTAAGCACCTGGGGGGCGGTAGCTTTGGTCAAACTTACCTGGCAGAAGATGCGTATATCCCCGAAGATAACCTTTGCGTCGTCAAGCAGCTTAAGCCGCAGTTCACTGACCCGCTAACGCTACAGGTTGCCCGACGGCTGTTTGAATCCGAAGCAAAAACTTTGCACAAGCTGGGCATTCATGGTCAAATTCCTAGGCTTTTAGCCCATTTTGAAGAAAAACAGGACTTCTACCTGGTTCAGGAGTTCATCGAAGGGCATGATCTGAGCCGTGAACTGCTGCTGGGCAAACGCTGGTCAGAGGTAGACGCAATCAAGCTGGTGTGGGACATCCTCGAAGTCCTGAGCTTTGTCCATCAGCATCAGGTCATTCACCGCGACCTCAAGCCCTCAAACATTCGGCGGCGGCAGCGCGATGGCAAGCTAGTGCTAATCGACTTTGGTGCGGTCAAGCAAATCAGCACTCAGGTCGTAACTTCACAAGGCAAGACAATGCTGACGGTTGCAGTAGGCACAATGGGCTACGCGCCCAACGAACTGCTCAGCGGTAAACCTCGTTTATGTAGCGACATTTACGCCGTTGGCATGATGGGCATTCAGGCGTTGACTGGAATGTATCCAACTGAGTTGCGAGACGACCCAACAACAGGCGAACTCGTTTGGAGAGACGGAATTAATGTCAGTCCCGAATTTAGCCAAATTTTGGATGGTATGGTCTGTTATGACTTCCGCCAGCGCTACCAGACTACGCAAGGAGTGATGCGGGCACTGGAGCCACTGATGGCATCCACCGAATCTCAACGTGTCGCCCCCCCGCTTGTAACTCAACCGCCTGAAATAACGACCGTTCCGACTACTCCTGTCTCTCTGTCGGGACTTCCCCTTCCCCCAACGGAAGTTAATCTGCAACTGCCAACGCTTCCCGAACCAGACTCAGCTGCAGTTCCCGTAGCTGCTGCCAGCAGCATTCCTGAGACTGAAGTGGTGTCTGTTGACCCTGCTTCTGCTCAGTCCTCCCCAGGTCCCGTAGTACCCAGTTCCTCTGCACCAACGGTGCCTGTGACTGCGCCTCCTTCCGTACCCCCTGGTATGCAGGTTGAAGGGATGCTGGGTGCGTCGGTTCGGGCTGCCTCCTCATCTTCACCGCCAACCGTTCCCCTAACGGAGCCGCCTTCTCCTCCGGTGCAAGTGCCGCCGACTGTGGCTTCTCCCCCCTCTGAGGGGACAGTAGTGCAGTCTCCTCGCTTCCCTTGGAAGTTTCTAGGGGTAGGAGCAGGAGTGGCAGCGGCGATCGCCACTACCGTCGTTGGGTTAAATTACTACAACCAGTCTCAGCGCCAATTTGCTCTGGGTCAGATTACTTCCTTGAAGATGGAAGGAAACCACGAGGAATGCGTTCGCACTGCGATGGCGCTGTCTGGGGACGCACAGGCCCAGCAGCTTTTGGGAGAGTGCCAATTAGCACGGGCACAGGCATTGGCAGCCAGCAACCAACTCAAAGATGCCATTCTTGCCGCCAGCGAAATTGCTGAAGGTCATTCTGCCCATGAGGAGTCTCAGAACCTTGTGGGTGAGTGGTCTGAGCGAATTCTAGAACTGGCAGCCGAGCAGTATCAGGGTGGAAAGTTAGAAAACGCCGTAGCAATGGCGGGGGCAATTCCTGAAACTAGCTCAATCTATGAGCAGGCGCAGGCGCAAATTGTCTCCTGGAATCAGGAATGGGAAGCCGATGAGGGGCTGCTGAAAACCGCCCAAGAAGCGGTAGATCAGGGTGAATGGCAGGCGGCGATCGCCGAAACCGAAAAAATCGCCAATGAATACTGGAAACAGCAAGCAGCGCCCATCGTAGAAAAAGCCAACACCGAAATCTCAGCCGCTGAGCAAAGAGCCGCTGAGCAAAGGGCAGCCGAGCAAAGAGCCGCTGAGCAAAGAGTTGCCGAGCAAAGAGCCGTTGAACAACGCCAATCCCAACCCCGCCAACGCCAAACCAGCCAGCGCCGCTCTCAAACGCAGCGTCAGCGTCCTGCGACCCAACCTCAACCCCAGCCCCAAGCTCCCACTTTCACCGATCCAGATTGCCCCAGTGGAGTTTGTCTGTAAATAGGCGAATTCGAGACGCCTCCTTCTTAGCTTTTCCCCCTCATTCTTCACCTTTAGAACTAGAACAAATATCCATGAAATTAGCTAAATTCCTAGTTGCTTTACTGGTTGGCTCGACTGCAACAATTTCCCTGCTGCCAGGGCTACGTCAACCCGTCCAGGCACAAACAGGGACAGGCTTTTACTGTGACGAAAGCCGTGAACCCCCAGTCATGGTTGCCGCTGGAAATGGGCAAGTTATTGACTTCATTACCTTTACGTCTGCCTGGGCACCCCCACCCTACACAGCTGAGGTGCGCTGCCAGGTCATTTCTGCCCGATTTCAACGAGTTTTTGTTAGAGATGGTGCATCTGCCTTCTCAAACGCAACTTTTGGCTACCTGAATAACGAGCCAGTTATGTGCCTTTCGAGAAACACGCAGGATCAACAGCGGGGCATCTGTGACCCTGAAAACATTCTGCTAACCTTCCAAAACGAACTCCAGGGCTGTTTGTTTATTCCCGCGTTTGAAGAAAATCTTTTTCGCCAAGGTGTCCAAGGCGACTCTAGCGGCATTACGAGAGAGCAGTGTAATCGCCAATTTTCTGCCCAAACACGACGCGGTGACAGCCAGGCTCGTCAAACGTTTCTCGCACTGAATCAACAGCAGGCACCCATCAGCACCATTCCCTACAACTCCACTACTACGGGAACAGGGAATTACCTTTTACAGGGGCAGGGTTCTTTAGTCGCGGGTGGACCAGTCCTTAGCGATGGCTCTCTGTTTAGAGAACACCTTCTCTCTGGTACAGCAGGTCAGACTGTCACCATCACGCTAGAGAGTAGTCAGTTTGATACCTATCTGATTTTGCTAGGTCCAAATGGCGATCGCGTTGCCGAAAACGACGACATTAGCTCAGACAACCTCAACTCTCAAATCACCGTCACGCTACCCACAACCGGAGTTTACCGAATTCTCGCCAACTCCTACGACGAAACGGGCCAGGGCAACTACACTTACACCGTGCGCTAACTCACGCTATTGGGGGGTGGTGAAGCGCTCAAACGGGTTAGTTTGCCCAGTCAAACCACCCTGCCCAAACGAGTCAAGCAGAATGGCACAGTCGCTCTGAGGCAACTCCTCGGGCAAATCATCTGGGCTGACCAACCGTTGAGCATCAATCTCAGCCACTGGAAACTCGCAAATATAAGCTGCTAAAGGTTCTTGCTGCTGATTGTAAACTCTGGTGCTGTAGCCAAATTCTTGTGCAGCGGTACCCAGCTGGTTGATAAAGGTATAGCGCTCCAGGTAATTGTAAAGACTCCAGATTTGCTGATTGACAATCAGGTCTACTCGGCGCGTTTCGCCATTGCTGCCCGTGAAAGCAAACCAATTGTTCAGCAATTTGCCGCCAAACTGTTCGTCTGCCCACCACAGGCTAGGAAGAGTCAGGTCAGTTTGAGAAACGGTATCCGCAGTAATAACTGAACCGTCTGCTGGAACGGCTTCTGGCTGCAAAAATCGCAAGTCTGGCGGTGCAGTGTCCTGAATCAGGGAAAGGATGGTTTCTCGCTCAACTGCGATCGCCTTTAGCGGTAACCCTAAACTTAGAGCAACAGCTAGAACTAGGCAAGAAAGGGGGTGTGGCGATCGCCCAAAAAGTTGCAGTCGCATCATCATGCTTGAACGTCTTTCACTTCAAGTCTAACCGCGAGAATTCTGGATGTCTGTAAGGCTTTAATCAAACTGCTTCACAAGTCTTTAGAAAACCTTGCCCTTTAAAGGAACGAGCCGGACATATCCTGGATACGTCCGGCTCGCTCTATCTCGTTTAACTGTCCTGCCTAAACTGCTAGGAGCTATTCGGCTAAGCTAGCCAGTTCCTTCGTTTCAGCGCCCAAAATCGGCGGTGCGAAGAAGGGAGGCGTAAAGATGCGAATCGGCTGTTCAGCAATTAGCGGTAGCACGTTTCTTGCTTGCGTTGCGACTGCTACGGTCTTCACATCATAGGTTTGAGTTGCCAGCTTCGGGTAAACTCCGATCGCCACAATTGGCACGAGCAGGCAGAGCGCGATGAACGCTTCACGGGGTCTAGCATCGCTAAAGCTAAACTTAGCGGTTAGCTCGACATTCTCAGAACCGTAGAAGACTTCCCGCAGCATCGACAGCAGGTAAATTGGCGAGAGAATCACACCTACCGCTGCCAGCAGCACAATCGCTGCCTTAAAGGTCGGACTGTAAGCATCGCTGGTGGTGAAGCCAAGGAATATCGTCAATTCACCCACAAAGCCACTCATTCCAGGAAGCGCTAGAGAGGCGAGAGAGCCAGCGGTAAAAAAGGCAAACACCAGTGGCATTTTCTTCGCCATGCCGCCCATCTTATCCATTGCCAGGGTATGAGTCCGCTCGTAGGTTACACCCGACAGGAAGAAGAGAGCCGCTGCAATCAAACCGTGCGACACCATTTGCAGCACTGCGCCACTGATGCCGAGCGTGGTGAAAGAGGCGATACCAATCAGGACAAACCCCATGTGAGCGATCGAGGAGTAGGCGAGTCTCTTCTTCAAGCTAGTCTGAGCAAAGGCAGTCAAAGAAGCGTAGATAATATTGACCACACCCAAAACTGCCAGCACTGGAGCGAAGTAGACATGGGCATTGGGCAGCATCTCAATATTGAAGCGAATCAACCCATAGCCAGCCATCTTCAACAGGACACCCGCCAAAATCATTGATGCTGGGGCAGGAGCTTCACTGTGAGCATCGGGCAACCAGGTGTGGAAGGGAAAAATCGGCAACTTCACACCGAAGGCGACCAGGAAGGCAGAGTAAATCAACAACTCAAAGGTTAGGGAGTAATCCTTCATCCCCAACTCAGAGATGTTGAGAGTGAAGTTATCTCCGTAGAAAGCCATCGCAAAGGCGGCTAACAGAATAAACAGCGACCCAATTGCTGTGTAGAGAATGAACTTTGTCGCTGCATAGGAGCGTCTTTCACCACCCCAAATCGAGATCAGCAGGTAAACCGGAACCAATTCCAGTTCCCACATGATGAAGAAGAATAAGAGATCCTGAGCGACAAAAACGCCAATCTGAGCGCTATACATCGCCAGCATTAAGAAGAAAAACAGGCGTGGCTTGTGCTTCACCTGCCAGCCTGCCAGGATCGCCAGCGTCGTAATCAGACCCGTCAGGATAACCAGGGGCATCGACAGCCCATCTACTGCAACAGACCAGTTCAGCCCAATTTGAGGAAGCCAGCTATAGGTTTCAACCAGTTGATATTCTGGGTTGCGAAGGTCGTAATGCTGCCAGAAGGTGTAAATAATCAGCGCGAATTCTGTTAAGGCTGCTCCCAACGCATACCAGCGAACCACCTTGCCCTCTTGATCGGGCAGAAAGGGAATCGGCAGGGATGCTAGAAGGGGGAACAGAATCAGGACTGTTAACCAAGGAAATTCAGTACTCATCATGAGAGCCTACCCAAAAGTTCTAAGCGTGAAGGACATTCGGGTTGCAGAGTAGGCTTGCTACAGAGCAACACAGGCTCGATCTGTAAAGAAGCGCGTTTAGCTGAAGTGAGGAAGCGGGAAGAGAACAGGCGCTCCTGGATGAGATGGCTCTGCCCAAGACGACAGAGCAGATAGATGGCAGGTATCGCGAACCTATAAATCAAGAGGCTGTAACCTTGCAGGACTTCCACGAAGTTATCCTTGACAGATCGAGTCAACACTGGAAAATTAGATCCGGTAAGAACAATTACCTAGTCAATTACGATGATACCCCAGTTTTATTAAGCAAAGTAAAGTTCGGTACTAGTTTATTGCAGATTTTTAATGATTGTCACTAAAGATGTCACTCTATAAAGCCCGCGTAAAGCAAGCTTGAGGCAAAGAATACTCCCAAAAGTCTGGTAGCCTGGGGCATTAAGGTGGCTACCAGGTTCGCGACGTGAGGTTGCTGAGTGGTGAAAACTCTATAAAATTCCTATGCCCCTTTCTCCTAGTCGGATTAGCGATCGCCAACCAAACAATAGGAGCGTATCTGCCAGGGGCTTCGGTTCAACTAATATCTCTACGACTCTATAGAAGTAACGTACTGCTCTTGCTTAAAAGGTTGGAAGCCGCGCTTGAGGTAGTTGGGGAGAGCCGCAGGTGAATCTAAGGTGCAAGTGTGTAGCCAGACCCGATCGGGGTTCATACTCCAGGCTTGTTCAACTGCGTAGGTGAGTAAATGCTTGCCAAGTCCACGCCCGGTAAATTCTGGCAGTAGCCCAAAGTAGGCGATTTCGGTGGAGCGATCGGGGTGCTGTTTTAGCTCAAAAAATCCAGCAGGTGCGCCGTCACAATACAGTGCCCAGACGGATACACCAGCTTGATTTAGATGGGTAAGAATTTGCTCATTGCTCCAGGGGAGGCGATCGCACCAATAATACTCGCGTCCTACCTCTGTGTAGAAATAGCGATAAAAAGAAGCAGGACAGTCAACCACCCGTTCAATTCGCGCACGCTCAACAGAGTTCTGAAAATCCTCCTCAATCCTGGCAGGTTTCAGATCATCAGGATGAGTCATTTGCAGGTAGGTTCGCGTTACCTCAATGTTCTGTCTGGGCTGTTCGTCCAATTGCTTCTATCCCTACTTCACTTAGAAACTATCAGAACTTACATACTTTACCTGTATATACCAATTCCAAAAATTAGGGCTACAGATGGAAGGGCACTCCACTCCGCGAGTTGCCCTTCCATCTGTAGCCTCCTTTTAGAGAAACGTTATTAGTGAGTTATGCCTTGCCTAAAAATTAAACTTTAAAGAGCAAACCGGAGGCATAGCAAGGCTATACCTCCGGTTAAAAACTGATTTTTCTAAAACTGCTTAAAACTGCTGAAGTTAAGCCGTCACTCCCAGTGAGCGACGATTTAGTTCCAAGATAGGGCAGAAGAGGCTGGCTTGAATGGGAGTGAGGTGCTGTTTGACAACTTCTTGCATAATCCGGTAGGTCATGTCGCAGCTTCGTTGAGCGCCAAAAGCCCGCATGATGGTTTGCATCCAGACCAAGAGGCGATCGCGCAAGCTATCAGGGTCATTTAACAGCATGGCAATGGCTGAATAACGCAAAACGCGAATCGTGTCGCGCTTCCACTTGGCGCTGAGGTCTTCATTTCCGTTCTTCAGCAGCTCAGGGGCGATCGCCCGCATTCGCGCTTGCACCTGCTGAACAATGGATGCTTCTGCCGCCTGAAGCTTTTGATAGGTTTCAACTCTTAAATAGAAAGACTGGACATAGTCGCTGACAAACTGAAGTTCGTCGTCTGCAGCATACCGACCATCTACATTCAAGCTCAGGCGTTCCAGTTGACTCAACATTCCGGCTCACTCTCCAGTCGGTTAACTTTTATCAAGAATTCCCTAGCTTGAAATGTAAATAACAACTGTTGCTC
Organism: Leptolyngbya sp. FACHB-671; assembly: GCF_014695745.1. Taxonomy (NCBI): domain Bacteria; kingdom Bacillati; phylum Cyanobacteriota; class Cyanophyceae; order Leptolyngbyales; family Leptolyngbyaceae; genus Leptolyngbya; species Leptolyngbya sp. FACHB-671. The sequence continues at coordinate 29,686 of NZ_JACJOV010000125.1, forward strand.
AGCAACAGTTGTTATTTACTTTAAGCATCGGTTGTGTGTGAGAAGTACTGCCCTAGCTTAAAGCTGGTGGTATCTGCAATTTGCTTGAGTGTAGAGCGAGTAATTAGTTTGCCTGACTCAACAAGCACTTGTCCTGTAATCGGGTGAAGCAAATCCTGGTCAGCACGTCGCCCGATCAGCGCTTCAATGTCTTGTAAGGAATTGATATACATACCGGGTGGTAGTTCTACAACCACCCCGTTGCCCATGACCCGGGCCTGGCAAGCTAGCCGAGAGTTCGTTTTGCAGGTGGTGATGACTTCCAGGGTGCGCTGTTCTCGACGGTTGATCGGGGTGAGTGCGTTCATTCCTTTTGTCACATAGACATGGCAGGTTGCACACATGCCACGACCACCACATTCCCGCAACACGTCCAGGTCTTTGTTGATCAAGACAGACAGCAAATTACCGTTGGTTTCAACAGAGGTTTCCTGGGCGATCGGTTCTAGCCTGACCACTTTTGCCATGGTGAATCTTCCTTGAAGAATAATTAAGCTTTATCCGCTAATAAGAGCCTTTTCTGTTCATCATCGAGTGCCGCTTGCCGAATGATGAGGGGGAAATCACGGATTACTTTGGCACAGCGTTCGATAAAGGCAGATACCCACTGTTGAATGTACTGATGTTGATTAATGGTGATGAAGTCGGAGCTGGCAATAGAGGCTGAGAAGGTAATTTGAGCAGACCGATCAATCTGAAAGTTGTTCAGCCATTCCACGGCAGGGCGGCTAGATTTCCAGTAGTTGTTGACGACGGTTGTGCCTAAATATTGAGTGGTGAACTGACTAAGGTGGTTAAGCGCCAGCAACAATTCTTTGAGGTTGATCTGGTCGGTTATAGGGGAGGTGAGAGGGGCAGAAGCTGTAGATTGCGCTTGAGTAGGAGGACTATCTAGATGTTTGTTAGCTGAGTTTAACGATGGGGTCGGAGTGCCATTTTTAGTGTGGGTTTTAAATTGAGATTCCAGTTTAGTGGACCCTGAAGGGGATTGACCTTCAGCCGCCGCGTTCACCTCAGGACGCTGTTTCCAGTAGTTTTGGTTGGATAAGGTGATGTTGCCAGCTAAGAGACGAAAGGTGGCGATCGTGTTGGCGATGTCTTCCTGAAGCTCGATTTTTAGCTGTTCAACCGCCTGTAGGTAAGCTGGGTAAACCAGACTGCTCCCTGTTAAAACTAGAAGGATAATGCCGTGATTTAGCTTGTAGATATAGACTTGATGCCCGGTAAACTGAAATTCAAAGAATTCAAAGTCTGCTGGGGTTGTCTCTACAACCTGTTGGATGCCTTGAGCCAGGGCCTCTTTCTGCTGAAAGTTAAGGGATTGATCCACACCAAAAAAGTACGGGCGCGATCGCCCATCCATTAGGGCAACTCCCGCAATTCCTGGTAAATTCAGAAAGTCCTGGACAACCTCCCGCTTCATAAGGACGCTCTAAGCAATAAGTTGTTTACTTCAGTGCGGCATATGCCAAACGGTAATCCAGGGAGGGCTAATCTGCTCATTGTGATTTTTGATCAACTCAGGTGATTTGCTTATCAGGTGACTTGCTTACCGACTCAGATATCCATCCATTATGGTTCTCCACCGTCCCATTTTCCTAATCGGTCTATTCGTTCTCAGCCTTTGGGCCTTATCTCCTTTCAGGTTTAGCACTCATGTCTGACCTTCCTTTTACTTTGGACCAGTTGCGGATTCTTAAGGCGATCGCTGCCGAGGGAAGCTTTAAGCGTGCCGCTGATAGTCTCTATGTTTCCCAACCTGCCGTTAGCCTTCAGGTGCAAAACCTGGAACGACAGTTGGATGTGCCTTTGTTTGACCGGGGTGGCAGGCGGGCACAGTTGACCGAAGCGGGGCATCTGTTGCTCAGCTATGGCGATCGGATTTTGACGCTGTGCCAGGAAACCTGTCGAGCGATCGAAGATTTACAGAATCTTCAAGGTGGCACCTTGATTGTGGGGGCAAGCCAAACTACAGGAACGTATTTGCTGCCCCGCATGATTGGCTTGTTTCGGCAGAATTACCCAGATGTAGCGGTACAGCTTCACGTCCATTCCACTCGCCGCACTGCCTGGAGCGTAGCAAATGGGCAGATTGATCTGGCCATTATCGGCGGTGAAGTGCCTCCTGAATTACAGGACTCGCTAGAAATTATTCCCTACGCAGAAGACGAACTTGCGCTGATTTTACCTGTTTTGCATTCTCTTGCCCATTTGAGCACTGTGCAAAAAGAAGATCTTTATAAACTCCAGTTCATTACCCTCGATTCTCAATCCACGATTCGTAAAGTGATTGACCAAGTTTTAACGCGCTGCGGCATCGAAACTCGTCGCCTCAAGATCGAAATGGAGCTAAATTCGATTGAAGCAATTAAGAATGCAGTTCAGGCTGGGTTAGGTGCTGCTTTTGTATCAATCTCAGCGATCGAAAAAGAGCTGCAAATGGGCGTATTGCATCGCGCTCGGATTGAAGATGTGGTTGTCAATCGCACACTTTCGGTGATTATCAATCCCAATCGCTATCGCTCTAAGGCGGCAGAGGCTTTCTTCAAAGAGATCTTGCCGCAGTTCGCCAGCCATAAGCCTGTTGCGGTAGACGATAGGATTAATCAAGATGCAGCTGAGCCGGTTGAACCGCTCTCATTGGAGGCAACCACCTCCAAGCCTGGGGGAAAGTAAGTCACGAGGTTTATGGAAGTCCACTGCACCCGTCCAGTTTGCCCTCGACCCGCCAACCATTTTGCTGACCTGGATAACAGCGCGACGCTGAAGACAGTGCAGCAAAAATATTGCACAGCCTGCGGAATGCCGTTGATTTTGGTGGGGCGCTATGTACCGCTAAAGCTACTGGGCAGGGGTGGTTTTGGGGCTGCGTATTTGGCCCGCGATCGCTACACGCCTGCGATGCGCCAGTGTGTGGTGAAGCAGTTTCAGCCTGCGGGTGATCTCAGCCCGGCCCAGCTAGAAATGGCTCAAAAGCTATTTGAGCGGGAAGGCGAGGTCTTGGAGGAATTGGGCAATAAACATCCTCAGATTCCTGATCTGCTGGCTTTTTTTGAATTAGATGTACCCAGTCGCACTCCTAATAAGCCCGATCGCTTCTTTTATCTGGTGCAAGAGTTTATTGACGGGCAGGACATGGAGCGGGAACTGGAGCAAAAGAAACAGTTCTCTGAAGCAGAAGTCTTGGAAGTGCTGACCGAAATTCTCAAGGTGCTGAGGTTTGTTCACAGCAACGGCTCAATTCACCGTGACATCAAACCTTCTAACATCATGCGCCATCGGGACGGTCGGCTGTTTTTGCTAGATTTTGGGGCGGTCAAGCAGCTGACTTCAGCCGCCGCAGTTCAAGGAGGCAGGGCCTCAACTGGAATTTACTCGATGGGTTTTGCGCCACCCGAGCAAATGGCGGGTAACGTGGTTTATCCAGCGACTGATCTCTACGCGCTTGGCGTTACCTGCATTACGCTGTTGACGGGAAAGCAACCCGATGAACTGTATGACTCGTATGGCAACGAATGGACGTGGCGAGCCTATGCTCAGGTGAGCGATCGCTTGGAAGCGATCCTCAACCGAATGCTGCTGCAGTCTCCTAAACAGCGCTTTCAGTCGGCGAATGAGGTGCTAGAAGCGCTTGCCGGCCCAACTGCCAGACCTGCATCACCGCCTCCACCCCCACCCCCGCCTCCGCCTCCGCCACCCCCAGTTCCCTCATCTGGATCAGCCGCTGCTGTTAGGAAGGCACCCCCTCCTCCCCCTCCTTCTAGTCCTGCGCCTGCGCCATCCCCTGCACCTGCGCCTACACCCGCTCCTGTCGCGATGCGCCCGGCTGCTCAACCCGGAATGCAGCCTGCTGTACGCCCCTTTTCGACCTTGGAATTGATTAGAGGCGCTGGATTTACTGGCTTTGAAGCAGGGCTGCTGGCGATCGCCATTTATAGCTTTTCTGGGTCTTTGCTCTTCAGTGCTGGGTTACCGCTATTGGCGATCGCCGTTTTAGTCTTGCTTCAAACCCGTCGCGTCATTGAAGGATGGGACTTGCCGATTATTGGGGCAGTGACGCTAGCGGTGGTTGCCTTTGTGGTGCTGCGAACAGGAGGATCGCTTTCAACCCTGATCATTTTGGCGGGGTTGGTAGGACTGCTGGCGATCGCCATCACAGTGATTTTCCGCCTGATTTATGCGCTGCTGTCCCGCTTCATCTAAGAGACATGTAAGAGAGGTGCGAACTTGCTATGGCTCAGAAAAATGAAACTCCTGTTTTAATCGTGTCCCTGTTGCTGACGTTAGCGCTGCTTGGTGGTGGAGCCTGGTGGGTGTTGAATCGGTTTGCTCCAGGAGCGCTGACTCCAGGAGCTCAAAATCCAACAGCGGCAAATGGTGATTCTGATTCTCCTCAAAATGCAAGCAATACACCGACTCAAGAGCGCCTGAGTTCAGGAGAAAGAGTCTTGTTTGCGGAGACATCGCCTGAAAAACAGGCAGGCGTGGAAGCGATCGCCTCCGGCAACTTTGAGCAGGCCGTTTCCGATCTAGAAGCAGCGCTCCAGGCTAATCGAAACGATCCGGAGGCATTGATCTATCTCAACAATGCTCAAATCGGCGATCAGACCGCTTACAGCATTGCCGTTCCGGTTCCAGCAGCAACTTCTGCAAATCCGGCTCTAGAAATTCTTCGGGGTGTTGCTCAGGCTCAAACTGAAATTAACCAGGCAGGTGGCATCAACGGTGTGCCGCTAAAGGTGCTGATTGCCAATGATGACAACGACCCCCAGGTCTCCCGACAGGTTGCTGAAGCGCTAACAGAAAACTCAGAGGTGTTGGGTGTGGTCGGGCACTTTGGTAGTGAGGCTACGCTGGCAGCGGCAGAAATTTATCAGAATTCTGGACTAGTGATGATTTCGCCAACGAGTACGTCAATGCAGCTTTCGGAAGTTGGTAACTATGTGTTTCGTACGGTGCCCAGCGATCGCTTTACTGCTGCAGCGCTTTCTCGCTACATGGTCAACACCTTGCAAGCTCAAAATGCTGCAATTTACTTTAATTCTGAGAGTGACTACAGCCAGTCACTCAAGGATGAATTCACAACGGCACTTTACGGGGATGGCGGACAGATTTTGGCAGAGTTTGACCTGGCTGACCCCGCTTTTAGCGCCGCAGACACGCTTCAACAAGCTGCTTCACAGGACGCTGAAGTCCTAGTCTTGATTGCCAATACGGCTACGCTTGATCAAGCGCTGCAAGTCGTAACGGTCAATCGTGGGCAATTGCGCTTACTCGGTGGAGATAGTATTTACAATCCCAAGACGCTTCAGGTAGGTGGAGAAGCTGCTGTTGATATGGTGGTTGCAGTGCCCTGGCATATTCTCTCGGACCCTCAAGCAGCGTTTGTTCAATCTTCTCGAAACTTCTGGGGAGGCGATGTTAACTGGCGAACAGCTATGGCCTATGACGCAACGCAGGCTTTAGTTGCGGGTCTGAAAAGTAACCCGACCCGTGAAGGTATTGAACAAACGCTAAGTGCTAGCAACTTTGCGGCCGAGGGCGCAACGGGTACGATTCGGTTTTTGCCATCGGGCGATCGCAATCAGGCAGAGCAGCTTGTGATCATTGAACCAGGATCTCGTTCTGGTTATGGTTACGATTTCGTGCCTGTGCAGTAGCGACTGCTTCAACAATTCAAATCGGTTAATCAAGCCTTAAATCTATAGAACTATTCTGTAGAACTATAAAGGGTGTGCGATCGCACCTCAGCAACTATGGCTCAGAAGAACGAGACACCTACCTTGCTCCTCTCTCTGCTGATCACGATCGGCTTGATTGGCGCTGGCGCTTGGTGGTTTACCCGCTCCGGTTCTGGGGTTGGCGATTTGCTTGGGCGAGAAACTTCAGGTTCTTCCACACCGGGTTCCGACTCGTCGTCTGCACCACCGCCTGCCCCTGTTGCAGACAATTTTGCAGGAGTGCCCAACGTTCCTTCTGGTTTGTTTAGCTATGGTGGCAGCACAACTTGGGCACCTATTCGTGGGCAGATCGATCCGGTAATTCAGAGTGTTTGGTCTGGCTATCAACTGCGCTACACCAACCCTCCTTTAGGAGAAACACCTGGCTCTGCTAGCGGCATTCGGATGCTGCTCGACAATCAGCTTACGTTTGCTCAGTCTTCGCGTTCTCTCAATCCCCAAGAGTATCAAGAAGCAGAACAGCGCGGCTTTACCTTGCGAGAAATCCCAGTGGCGCTGGAAGGAATTGCGATCGCCGTCAACCCTAACCTCAACCTTCCTGGGCTAACTCTGGATCAACTGAGAGATATTTACACTGGGCAAATTACAAACTGGAGCCAAGTTGGCGGACCTAACTTACCCATCACCCCCTACTCCCGTCGGGTCAACGATGGTGGCACCGTAGAATTTTTTGTAGCAAACATTTTGGGTGGACAGAATTTTGGCAGCAATATCAGCTTTATCGACACCACCACCCAAGCCCTACGCGAAGTTTCAACGAATCCAGGTGGAATTTACTATGCCTCGGCTCCGGAGATTGTAGGTCAATGCACAGTGAAGCCCCTTCCCTTGGGTGCCCGTTCTGGCGATTCTTTTGTTGCACCCTACGTTGAGCCGTTGATTGTTGGTTCTCAATGTGGCGGCTCGGCTGAGCGGACTCAACTCAACTTCAATGCATTTCAAACTGGCGCATACCCGATCACTCGTAGGCTGTTTGTTGTGGTCAAGCAAAATGGTCAAATCGATCAACAAGCTGGAGAAGCTTACGCCAATTTACTGCTTACGGATCAAGGGCAGGCACTAATTGAAGAGTCTGGGTTTGTCCGAATTCGTTAAAGACGGCAAAAAAGCGCCCCTTCTGTCAGCAGAGGCGCTCCTAGCTATTTTGTCCGAGCCTGCGAGGCTACAGCAATGTTTGGCTTACCGCTGAATGACGGACTCAGCAGGCAAACAAAGTAAATTGTCGCCATAGGTACGAATTAGCGATCGCTGTCGGAGTTTACCCATCAAGCGGGTTACTGTAACCCGAGTTGAGCCAATAGCGCTACCAATTTGAGCGTGAGTCAACGCCCAAGGCAGACAATATCCCTCCTCGCAAGGTTCACCAAACTCTTCAATTAGCAGGGTCAAAAACCCTAACAGGCGGTCAATGGTACGACGCTGCCCCAGCGTACTTAGCCACAAAAGCTTGCGTTGATGCTGATAGCGAAAAGCATCCAGCACTTCACGGCGAAAATGTGGCCAATTATCCAGGTCGTGCCAGTACATCCAAATCACAGCAGTGTTGTCAACATGGGCAAAACTCTGCAATGTAAAAGGCGACTGAGCCACAATCTCAAAAGGCTGTCCGGCACCCACAAACCCTAAGAATGCTTCTTCAGAATTAATTCGGGGCAGACGAGAAGAGTTGCTGGCAGTTGCGCTCACCTGAGCTTCGCCCACTAATCGCACAGCTCCTCGTTGAACTAAATAAAGGAGTCCAGGTCGAGCCGGGATCTTCTCATCCTTGGCAAAAGTCCGACAGCGATAATGTTCTTGAGCCCAGTCCAAAATTCTTTGCCAAGTGAGGAAAGGACGGGCTGTCTCGGGTTGTTGTGAGGATACTGAGTACATAGTCGGAAGCTCGAAGAATCAGTGAATACTCTGGGAAATCATTTATGAATTGAGTGCGCTAGGGGGCTGGACTCAACTCCTCAAACCGAAATTGGCCAACAGGGTAAGCCAAGCTTAACTTCATCTCACCCTATCCAAGTAGGGAAAAATACGTAGGTCCTCTTATTGCATGACGCAGACTGAACTACAGAACTACTCCTTATTATGAAAGTGAGCTTTTTTTGACAAATTTTGCTATTAGGCAAACAAGGAAAGCTCCTGTGTGTCGTAAGTAACAAACAGATTGCAGTGAAATTGCTCTCGACCGATATTGCTCATATCGCCCTAAAGCCAATTCTGATCAGGCAAATACAAGAAGCTATTCGTTTGTCGAAGGAAATAATACGCAGAGACAAGGTATCGGATCTATCTTGTAAAGGCTATCTATCTAAAGATATAGAGCAGCCTCAAACTGTTCCGCTCAACCGAATTAATCGAGGCACTTCTGAGATTGAGTACGTATCCGCGATCGCTCTAAAGCTCTCAAGGCTACCAGGTGAATCAGTGGACGTTGTTCAAACAATCGATGCTCAGACAATTGTTGCTCAGACAATCAGTGCGTATTTAACCAATTCAATAAAAGCTGTTGGAGACAAAGCTATAGTCCATCAACCTTTGTCTGATGCGCTTTGGCGCAACTTCACTGTTAAGGTTGTCCCCTCAGGATGGATTCATCTGCAACTCAGTGACTTGGGGCTGGCTAGCTGGCTACAAATCCTAACTGAACGGTCTATTCGCCTGGGCGATCGCCTTAGGCAGAAAAATGTTCATGAAAATGATAACCAACTTTTGCGTAATTCTACCAGGTTATTCGAACTCCAGCACACTCATGCGCGATGTTGTTCTCAAATTTATCTGGCTCAACAGGTAGGACTACTGAGTTCGTCAGAAAATTCATCTGAAGGTAGCCCTAGTGACCTTCAGTTTGGGTCTGTCTTAATACCGAAACCTTTTCCCTGGCTCGATTCAAGACAGTCACTACGATTTCAGCACCCCGCCGAACACGAGCTCATTTCTCAACTCGTCGCCACGGTAGATACACTTTCTGATGCACCTTCTCAGCTCTCGATCCTGAAGGTAGGCAAGAGCCTTAGCCAAAACTTCATCAAATTCCACGCCGCCTGTCGTGTCTTTGCAGAAATTAAAACTGCTGAATCAGAATTAGCCCAAGCTCGGTTAGGACTCGTACTGGCAACTCAAGCTGTTCTAAAAGCTTTACTAGAAGAAGGCTTAGATGTTTATGCACCTACGAAGTTATGAAGCGTGTCACACCGTTGTGAAATTTCCTTCAAACTAATGACAAATCGGAGGGGGTCTGCTAGAGTTATGTCAGTGTGAGGAGCGAACCAGCAAGGGCATCGAGACGAAACACGGTCAGTCGTCGATGCCCTTTCTGATTTCTTAAGGTCTCCAAGGTTTTTTGTATTTGATTAGATCGAATATAAGTAGAGCGGGCGTGGGGAAGTAGTTCCCCACGCCCACTTTGCTAATTTGCAGAAACTTCATTCTACGTAGCTTCAAAAGATCCTAAAACCAGGAGAAGACGATGAGTGCTAAAACCCAACTTCCGATTCCCACACACTTTGACTCAGCAAAGGTAGGAGAAGTGTGGCGCGTTCCCTATCAGGATCGGGCAAAAGAGGCTGCAAGTTGGGCAAGACAGCACGAACTGCAATCTGCTGTGGATGACAAGACAAAAATTTGTCTGCTAGCAATCGATGTCCAAAACACGTTTTGTATTCCTGGGTTTGAGCTATTTGTAGGCGGCAGATCAGGCATGGGTGCCGTGGAGGACAACGTTCGCTTATGTGAATTCATTTATCGCAATTTGGGGGTAATTAGCGAAATTGCACCGACGATGGACACTCACACTGCAACTCAAATTTTTCATGCGGTGTTTTGGGTGAATCAGGTGGGGGAGCACCCGCTCGCAATGACGATGATTTCTCTAACGGATGTGGAGCAGGGAGTCTGGCAAGTTAATCCAGCGATTGCTCATGGAGTGGTGCAGATGGACTACGCCGCACTACAAAACTATGCGTTGCATTACGTTCGCAAGCTTGATTCGGTTGGTAAATATCCTCTGACGATTTGGCCTTACCATTCCATGTTGGGCGGAGTAGGGCACGCTTTGGTGTCTGCGTTTGAGGAAGCTTGTTTTTTTCACAACTTAGCTCGTCAAAGCCAAACTAACTTGGAAATCAAGGGCAGCAATCCTTTGACAGAAAACTATTCGGTGCTTCAGCCTGAGGTGCTGGAGGACCAGGAAAAGCGAGCGATCGCCCAGAAAAATACTCGGTTTCTACAAAAGCTGCTGAAATTTGATGCGATCGCAATCGCCGGTCAAGCCAAAAGCCACTGTGTTGCCTGGACGATCGATGATTTATTAACTGAAATTCAAGCAACTGATCCAGCCTTGGCAAGCAAAGTATACCTGCTAGAAGATTGTTCGTCTCCAGTTGTGGTACCTGATGTGGTTGACTTCACCGAGCAGGGAGAGTCTGCCTTTCAGCGGTTTGCAGAAGCCGGAATGCACCTTGTTAAGTCAACTGACCCGATTGAGGCTTGGGTTGGACTAAATTTAACTTGAGCATTTTTTGGGAAACTTGCAAAGTTCACTTTGAGTCCTCTTATTAAGAGGTTCATCGTTGCGATAGGGTGCCAGCCATCTTAATAAAGCTTTTGTGAATCAGCGCCTCAATCACCGTGCTGAAGCTAGTTATAGAGTATTGGCGATCGCTCAAAACTAGAGCCAGAGCCAAAGCTTGATCAGTGTGCAGATCAAAAACCGTCCCACAGATTGGCTCAGCCATTTGGCTGAAGACGATAAAGTTAAGCTGCTTCAGGTGGAAAACTCAAAACTAAAGCTTAAAATTTCTGGAAGTTTTAGGATGAGCAAACCTTCTGATCAGTTCAGTTCTCAGACACTCTGAGTCGTGAACTCCTAGCTGTACCGCTCAGCCAAACTTGAAAAAGACCTGATGCGAATTTGCAGCCTAGTAAACCTTATGCAGTATCTGTGGGAACTTCTCAGACATGCCAGCGTCATCAAAAGACGGAACCTCTCATAGTCAAGCGTTGCCGATGAGTCATCCTTTTCCCGTATCTTGGTCAGTGGCTGGGGCAATGCCTCAAGTTCCAGTGCAAGCTGAAAAACTCTCTAACTATGACCTGATCCTGCAATGTCAAGTTGGGTTACGCCCTGAGAAAGCCGCTTTCGCTGAACTGCTTCGCCGCTATCAGTCCCACGTCGAAAAGGTGCTATACCATCTGGCTCCTGATTGGTCAGATCGCGCAGATCTGGCTCAGGAAGTCTGGATTCGGGTTTATCGAAATATTCGCCGATTGCAAGAACCCTCTAAATTTCGCGGTTGGCTGAGTCGTATCGCAACCAACCTGTTTTATGATGAACTCCGCAAACGTAAGCGCATCAGCAGTCCATTGTCTCTTGATGCACCTCGGTCTGTGGAAGATGGTGAGATGGATTGGGAAATTGCCTCGGATGATCCCGGGCCAGCAGAAGATTTAATCACTCGCGAGTTTTATGACCAGTTGCGCGAGGCGATCGCCGACTTACCCGAAGTCTTTCGGACCACAATTGTACTCCGGGAAATTGAAGGGATGGCCTACGAAGAGATCGCCGAGATTACAGGCGTTTCTTTAGGAACCGTAAAATCTAGGATTGCTAGGGCGCGTCAGCGGCTACAGTATCAGTTACAGAATTATCTTGATGGTCGATAACAAGGTCAATTGAGGAGGTGGATGAGCAATGGACCAGGTTAGAGACGATTACGCCGAATTAATGATTTTGCTTCAGGTTGGTGCTTGTTTCAAGCCACTTAACCTATGATCTGACTAGATGAGCATCGTTTGCCACTACGTCAGTCACTTGCTCGATTTCGTTGCTACGTATGACCTGGTACTTGACTTTCCAATCTGAAAATGACCTCTAATTTTGGTGCTCGTAACGATTCCAATCAACCGTCACACCGTGATGTGGTGGATGGAATGGACAATCAGCAGCCCTTGGGTGCATTAGATAACTTAAAGCGTGATCGCTTTGAGCTGCTGAGTGCCTATCTGGATGGCGAAGTAACTGCGGCGGAGCGTCGCCAGGTTGAAGGCTGGTTACAGAATGATCCAACAGTCCAGCGCCTATATAGCCGTCTTTTAAGATTGCGTCAGGGAATGCAGTCTCTTCCCATCCCTGCTCCCGAACAATCCGCAGAACAAGCTGCGGAACAGGTCTTTTCTCGGCTGAGCCGCCGACCCAAAATAGCTCTGGCTTGGGCAGGGGTGGCGATCGCCGCAACATTCGTGGGTGTACTATCGAACGTGTTTTCTCCGGGTTACCAATCTCCTGCACCGCAGGTTGCTGAGTTTCCCGATGTCCCTGATGTTTCTACCACTGCGCTGATGATTGCTGTAGACCGTCCGGTCATCGAGATTCCTAAAGCTCCAATTTCTTCACCTGATGTGAACGGGGGAGACAAACCCTACGAATCTAGGTCATATCTGAACAATGATGATGTCCGTTAACAGACGGATTGTTTAACTACAACTTAATAGAAAAGAAATAGAGGGAGTGACTTGTGGGTCACTGCCTCTATTTCTTTTTCGTTGGGCTGAAGCAGGGAAAACCTACCCCAAAAACGGCTGCCACAAATTTTGCTAGGGGGATGCAAAAAAGCTTATTTATAGTACACTTGTACTAATTCTAAGGCATCAGCAAATATCAGAGTAGTCAGGTACCCCAAAGGAGCTGATATGAAAGAGTCGCAAGCAGAAATTAAAGCCATTCAAGCCAAGCTTCAGGCACTCCAGAGCGGACGTAAACCAGCTTATCAGTATTCTCCTCCGTCCCAAGTTCATGTTCCTCAGAGGAATGGTTCTGCTTCAGCAACTCTAGCAAGTAGTCGACCTGACAACTTTTCTGTACCCATTGAAGTACTGCCGCAACGTCCGGCTTCCCAGCTTCAGATTCAGCAGCTAAACCTGAAGCCACCTCGTGTCACGTCTGCAGAGCAAATCGCTGAAGAGATTAAACGCTTGGAAGCTCAGGCCGAACTAGTTAATCAACTCTCTATAGCGCAAGAGGTGGCTCTTCTAGAACTCAGGGCGATCGCTGAAAGGCTAGAGCGCGATCGCCAGACCCTTCCAGAAGATGCAGAGGAATTTTCATCTGAAATTCCTGTTTGTGAATACTTAACAGAAGTAGTGCCCTGTGTAGAGCGAGAACCCAACGGGGCGTTCATCATCACGACGCGAACAATCGATTTGTTTAAGGCAGAGCGAGAAGCAACTTTGATGGCTCAATCGCTACGTTACCGAGCAGGCAGACCGGGTTCTGCTTCACCTCAAAAGCATGTTGGTGTGTCAAGACGTCGCGCTGCCGAACCTGAATTGTTTCTTGAAATGGCTGGAGTCTGGGGAAAACTGCTGTGGCAACGACTCTCCAAACTGACCAGCCAGTTGATTGCTCGTCGCCGTAAAGCCTCCAAAGCTTCCCGAAATCGCGCTGCACCCATAGCAGTACCTTCCTTTAGCTTGCCAGATGCAGTGATCTGGGTGATTGGCTCGACGATCGCGCGAGTGGGAATCAATCTAGTGCTGGCATCATTTCCAGGGCTGTGGCTGCCAATCGTGGCTCTAATTCTAACGCCAGCAGCGATCGCCATCTACCAGATTGCTGTTTCTCCTGAAGCCGGCTCGATCTGGGGTTACCGTCTATTTCTCGTCATGGCTGGTTTGCTAATTGGGGGAAAGCTGCTGTGATGTCTATCTTCTTAGGCGCGTGGCTCTTAATTGTGCTGTCCTGCTTTGTGTTTCTAGAAGTTGAGGGACAAGATGAAGCACCATGATTCTGAACGATCTACTCTAAAACCATTGCTTGCAGGCGGGCTGATGTTTGCGCTTGTAGGGCTGCTGATAGATGTACGCGGTATGGTTCCTTCGGGCAGTTCCAGTAGCAGTAAGGGTGAAGTCTGCCCGAGCAGCGTGAAGTCAGAGGTTGCGCTATCAAGAGAGCAACTGCTTCAACTGCTCATCGTGCCAGAGCGAGATCCAAAAGCAAGAGTTCGAGACATTCTAAAAGAGCCTTATTGCCAATTGCCGAGCTTAGAAGTTCGGGCTGGCGTTGCGGCCGAACGAGAAGCGTATCCTCTTGAATTTGACCCTCAGACCTGGCTGGTCATTCTCTACGAGGACGATGAGTATGCGGGGTATCAGTTTAGCCATCAGTAAGTTCATCTTCAAACTTAAACAAGTTGGCTTGGCGCTAGCGTTGTTGCTATCGGTTACGGGCTGTACCAACCGTCCTACAGAAGCAGTCCGAGCAATTCAGATTTACCAGAACTGGGAGTTAGCACCTGGAGATGCGATCGCCGGACACCGGGTATTGGGCGGATTGGGCGATATCTCAATTGAGCTGAAAGGCGATTCGGTTTATGCCCCATTCGACGGCAGGGTCCAACCCAATGTCAAAGGATGTGTCATTTTTTCCACGCCTCAGATTCCGGCTTACCTGTTTCGCCTGTGTGGGCTAAAGCGTCCTACTTTAGGGCAAGTCAGCCAGGGAGAAGTGATTGGGTCGGGCGAATATCTTCAGTTCGCGGCACTGAGAAGACAGCCTGATGGCAGGTGGGCTCTGGTTGAGCCCGCCGTAGACATCCTGGAGCGAACTTTGAAAAAACCATGAAAACCCTCTGTAAGTCTTTGTTGCGCTGGGTGGCGATCGCCCCTTTTTCTGTTGGAATTGCGCTGACCAACGGTGTAGCTGCTCGGGCAGATGATTTAGCTCTCAGCTTTGATCTCTCTCCCCGTTCACCTAAACCAATAGTCGAGCAAGCACCTGCTGTAGCATCAGCGCTTCCCGTTGATACTGCACCACCTCAGGTAAAACCGCTAGAAATTCCGACTCAGGCAACTGCAATTCCAGTTGGAGTCTCAGATCAGCCTACCAACACCTTACCGCCGCCCCCCCAACCCGTTTCAGTTACCCCACCGCAAATTGAAGTAATTTCGACTGAATCACCCATCAAGCCTGCGGAGTTGAGCTTCGACATCCCTGCTGTAGCTCCTGCTCCACAAGCGTCTCCTTCAACAGAATTGGCAGCGAGTTCAGGCAATTTCACCCCTAATTCTGCTCTCTCTTCCACACCCACACCCCCTACTCAGGAGCAAGACATAGAAGCCAGATTGTTTGAGGGGGGTTCTGATTCGTTGGTTGCCAGGGCAGTCGGTAGCGCAGAAGGCACCCGCAACCCAGATGGACATCGCAACCCCGCTTACTATGGGCACGTTGATCCGGGTAATGGCGTTTGGAATTTGGGCAGTTTTTCCTACCAGCACGGAGCAAGTTCACCTGAAGAAGCAGATGCAAAGCAACTGGCAAGGTTGCGACAACAAGCCCAGGTCCTACAGCAGAAGGCGATCGCCCGCAATCTCGAATTGACCTTAGAGGAAAGACTAAACGGCATTGATCTCGCAAATCAAGCCCCAAGGGCGGCTCTGAGCAGAGGAGGTTATATTGACTGGCTGGAACAGGCGCACGAGATGGGAATGCGCGGCTCAGATGCAGTCCTTTGGGCACGAACTCGCTCCTTCCTTGATCCAGATACTAGCAAGTGGGATGCTCCAGGGTTAGGCAATAATCTGCACCGCATTTCCAGCGATCAGGAACGGCGGCTGTTGGCAATCGCCCGCGCCATTGAAGCGGATCGTCTTAGACCTCAGCCAGTCCAAATGCCTCCAACTCAACCCGAAGTTGCTGCTAGCCAACCACCTCAAGAAATTGCCGAAGAAGAGGCGATCGCCCGTCTGTTTGCCCAGGAAGTTCCCCCGACGTTTGCACCCACTTCCACTCCAGATTCAGCTCAGCCCGATCCTGAGGTCGCCACAACTACTCTAGACGACGCAACTAGCCCGTCAACCGTAGATGCCATCTTGGATCTAGATTTACCAGAAGAAGCCGAGCTTGATTCTGGTAGCTAGTATCACCGCCAGTATGCTTT
The DNA here is from genome assembly GCF_014695745.1 of Leptolyngbya sp. FACHB-671. Taxonomy (NCBI): domain Bacteria; kingdom Bacillati; phylum Cyanobacteriota; class Cyanophyceae; order Leptolyngbyales; family Leptolyngbyaceae; genus Leptolyngbya; species Leptolyngbya sp. FACHB-671. The sequence continues at coordinate 45,389 of NZ_JACJOV010000125.1, forward strand.
TCCTTGCCAGAACACACCCAGCAAAACTCCCATCAAGGTCATGTAATCTGGTGCAAGAAAAAGGACAGGAAGTTGTAGAAGCGATCGCGCCATCAGCATTACCATGACACACAAGATCAGCGCCCAAAGCACAGACGTGTTAATTACAACTCTTTGGTGAAAGCGCTCCAAAATTAGGGTAGCCAATGCTCCCAAGCCAACTGCAGCCGCAAGTAAAACGAATAAAGCGAGCGGCGGCTGAAATAGGATTTCTAACGTCTCAGCGATAGGAGAGAATTGGGTTCCTGCAATTAACAAAATCTCTACAACAAAAGCTAAACCTGTAGCCAATGCAGCTACCTGAAAAAGAGGCAACCAGGGCAGAAATTTGAGTCTCCGAAGCGGATTACTCATGGAAGAAGGGATAGAAGAATTTTAAGCTCAGAGCCGAGTTCTGGTTGAGATTTGAGATTGAGTTTACCACGATGCTTTTTAGTGACAATGCTGTAGCTAGTTCTGAATATCATCAGAAGTAGGCTGTGAGATGTAACAATATTGACAGCACTGACAGCCGTATTGTTCATAACCATCTGCTTTTGCTAACTTTCAACTGCCGAAAGCAGCTAACTTGCTAGAATTCCAGATTTGCTCTGGTCTGCCAGCGTCATGCAAGTAGTCCGGAGATTTAGGCTTCAGTAGCGAAAAAGACCTAATATTCTGTTCTCTTCAACTTCTATGACCGCACTTAGTTCTGCATGGCAGCACCACTTCATTGAGACAAATCGGATTCGCTTACATTGTGTTACTCAAGGCGAAGGGGAGTTAGTCATTTTGCTGCATGGTTTTCCAGAATTCTGGTACTCTTGGCGACATCAAATTCCAGCTTTGGCACGCCATTTTAAGGTGGTGGTGCCCGATTTGCGTGGTTACAACGATTCCGACAAACCTCAAAGTGGGTACGACCTGGATACGCTCAGTGCCGATATTCGCGGCTTGATCGAAGGATTGGGCTATTTACGAGCACACGTCGTGGGACATGACTGGGGTGGGGCGATCGCCTGGCACATGGCCCAAAAGTTTCCCCAGTACCTTGATCGCCTTGCCATCCTCAATGCACCTCACCCGCAGCACTTCATGCAGGAAATGGTCAGCAATCTGGATCAACTGCGGCGCAGTTGGCACGTTTTAGCGTTTCAGATTCCTGGATTGCCAGAGTGGTTGATTCAGCAGAACTTACAGAGTTTTGTCAAAAATCTGTTTCAGGAGCAGGCGATCCGTAAAGGTGCATTCACTGCTAAAGATACCGAGATTTATCGGGCAGCTCTAGCAAAACCAGGTGTCCTGTCTGCAGCGATTAACCACTACCGCCAATGGCTGGCTCCCCAGATTTGGTTTCGTAATTGGGGGCGATCGCCTGATCCAATTACCGTCCCGACCTTAGTGTTATGGGGCGAAGACGACTTTTTGCTGAGTCAGACCCTAACTGAAGGCATCAGTCAATTTGTCAATGCTCCTCTTCAAATCAAGTTAGTGCCTCACTGTGGTCATTGGATTCAACAAGAAGCTCCTCAAACCGTGAACCGAGAGCTATTGAGCTTTTTGCGCAAAGTCTAAATTCCGTAGATCTCACTACCCGAAATGCCTGCAACTCTGTATTTGATCGTAATTTTGCGGTTATCTCCAGCAGAGAGAGGTCTTAGTCTAAGTTTGGTGCTCACAGAACCTCAGTTTAGTTGAGCATCTACGAATGGAATGATTAGTCAGATCAGGGGCATCCCCACAAGGTCTTAACGCTCGTCAAGCTTACTCGTCACTGTCCTCACCCGCTTCAGCCATTAGAAGGAGGACAGTGAGACTTTTTACGCCCAGCCAGCACAAGCTAGATATGATTAACGCAAATTTTTTAGCCGAATACTCATCAGAATTATTAGATACCGTAGAGAATACAGAATTGAAGCAGCGTCTAGGGCTGTATCAGTTGTTTCTAAAGCTCTATGAACACCATCGAGGGTTATTGGATGAAATTCTTAACCTGGAGAATTCAAGAGGTAGTGCTTTACCCGGGATGATGTTTCCCTACATTCAGGGAGTGGTGCTAAATCGCCAAATTTATCTAACAACTAATTTGCGGGATGGCACTACACAGATGCTCTCTCAGCCTCAAAATACCTGGATTATTGGTCGCGATTCTCGTCAGGTGACTTTGCCGATCGCCGATAAGCGACTGTCCCGCTGTCACGCTGTGATTCGATACGTTGACCATCAAGGCTTCTACTTGACTGATTTAAATAGCAGTAATGGCTCTTATGTGAATGGGGAAAAGGTGCAACGGAGCCTTTTGCTCAAAGATGGCGATCGCGTTCGGCTAGGAAGTCTAACGCTCGTTTTTTTAAGTGGAAATGAAAGCCAATCCATGGAAAATTTGTCTGCTGAAATGATAGAACGGCTCAGCTTGGCAGAGTCGCTGCCTTCAGGGCAACCCCAATATTGCGCGCACTGTGCTGGTAAACCTGATTTAACTTCGGTAAAGCGTCCTCCGGTCACTGCCTTAGAAGAAACTATGACCTTTATGAGAGACAAATTCTCAATGTAGTGGAGTTTGTGATTGTGCTGAGAATTTTCTCTCAGCTTAAAGGTAAGTTTCGATGACACGCTACACCTGCTAAAATAGCTGGGTCGTTCAGCCCAATACCGTCTTTGAGCCAATCAGTAGATCTGCCCAACGTAGATGAATTCTTGCAAGAGCTGGCAACGATTCAGCAAGCTGGATCAAAGCGGATTGCGGTGCTAGGGTCGCGTCATGTACCCATTACTCATCAGCATTTGATTGAGTTGATGAGTTATGCTTTGGTGCTATCGGGTAATCGCCTCCTTACCTCTGGCGCTACAGGCACTAATTCCGCTGCAATTCGTGGAGCGATGCGGGCCGACCCCAATTTGCTGACGGTGATTTTACCTCAGAGCTTGAGTCGTCAACCCCGTGAATCTCGTGATCAGCTTGATCAGGTCATGCACCTGGTTGAAAATCCTGCTAATGACACGCTATCTCTAGCAGAAGCCAGCGCCGTCTGTAATCAGGAAATCGTGTCACGCTGCCAGCAGCTTATTTGCTTTGCTTTTCATGACAGCCATACGCTGTTAAAAACCTGCCAGGATGCTGAAGATCAGCGTAAGCTAGTGACGTTGTTTTACTTTGACTAGCCTGCGTGATGTCTTTTCTAGAACAGTTACCTGTGTCTACGACGCTGCTCTATGCGATCGCTGGGGCAGCTATCTTGGTTTATCTGCCTTTCTTAGTTGTGGCATACGGTCGGCTGTCAGCAGGGTATGACATGGCTGCACCACGGGCTATGTTTGATAAGCTGCCTGCGGTGGCACAGCGAGCAACCTGGGCACACCAAAATTCCTTTGAGTCTTTTGTGCTATTTGCAGCAGCGGCGCTAATGGCGTATGTAACGGAATTGAATTCAACCCTGGTCGTTGGAGCGGCGATCGCCTATTTGGCTGCTCGCTTCTTCTACTCGGTTTTCTATATTGTGAGCGTGCCGTTACTGCGATCGCTGATGTTTCTTGTCGGTTCCGCTAGTATTGCTACGCTTATGGTGATGAGTCTGCTAAAAGTTAGCTAAAAGTTAATAGTTAGTAGTTCTCGTAGTTATCTCAATTTACTCATGGCTTCTACGTATTCATTTGACATTGTCAGCGACTTTGACCGCCAAGAATTGGTCAATGCGATTGACCAGACTGTGCGGGAAATCGGCAGTCGCTATGATTTGAAAGACACTAAAACGACTGTGGAGTTGGGTGATGAGGCGATTGTCATCAACACTGACAGCGACTTTACCCTTCAGGCTGTGCATACGCTGCTGCAAACTAAAGCTGCTAAACGTAATCTGCCGCTGAAGATTTTTGATTACGGCAAAATCGAATCTGCCAGTGGTAACCGAGTGCGTCAGGAAATCAAGCTGAAAAAGGGAATCAGTGCAGAAATTGGCAAAAAGATTTCAAAGCTGATTCGAGATGAGTTTAATAAAATTCAGGCTTCAATTCAGGGTGATGCGGTACGGGTTTCTGCTAAATCTAAGGATGAGTTGCAGACAGTGATTCAGCGTTTAAAGCAGGAAGACTTGCCTGTCGCACTGCAATTTACCAACTATCGCTGATCTGTGTGAACGAGCAACCCAAGATCGATCGCCAGCGAGAACATCAGGCAAATGAGCGAACTTTTTTGGCGTGGCTGAGAACGGCGATCGCCTTGATTGGCTTTGGGCTGGCGATCGCTCGATTTGGCTTGTTCCTGCGAGAATTACAGACTGCTGTTGTTGAGGACGGACTTGCTGCCTGTTCCATATTTAGCTATCAAACTCTCGGTATCGCGCTGGTTGTTGTTGGACTGGTAGTAATCGTCCTGTCCGTGTGGCGCTACAACCAGGTATTCTGGCAAATTGAACAAGCAGACTATCGCCCTAGTCGCTTGATGGTCTGGCTCACGGCAGGCACAGTGCTAATTTTGGGGCTGCTCAGCATTCCTTTTGTCCTATGGCGACAGCCCCCTCCGGACCCAGCTCGTAATTCTCAAAGTGGGGTCGCTCCTGCTGATTATTTCTCTTCAAAATTAGCCAATATCATCAATCAGTTTTGAGCCAGAAGTTCAAGCTGCAAAACCTGGTTAAGTTTACCGCTGCGATAGCCTTCCAGGTCAAGCGTGACGTAGAGAAATCCATAGGATTGGAAGGCAGAAACTAGAGTTGGTAAATCAGTCTTCAAGACAAAGTCTTTGATTTGATCAGGCAGCAACTCAATGCGGGCAGTATCCGCTTCTGAACGCACTCGCAGGTTTTGCCACCCCAGGTTGCGCAGATAGCGTTCAGATCTGCCAACTCGCTGAAGTTTGCCAACGGTGATCTCTTCACCATAGGGAAACCGGGAACTAAGACAGGGTTGGGCAGGTTTGTCCCACCAGGGCAAGCCCAGCAGTCTTGAGAGTTCGCGAACTTCGGCTTTGGTCACACCGACTTCTGCCAGGGGCGATCGCGCTCCTCGTTCTTTCGCTGCTTGAATTCCGGGACGATAGTCTGACAAGTCATCTGCATTAACACCGTCTACCACGTAAGGATAGCCCCACTTGAGTGCTAGGGGTTTGAGTGTGTCGTGCAGTTCACTTTTGCAGAAGTAGCAGCGATTGACTGGGTTCGAGGTGTAGTTGGGGTTGTCCATCTCATGAGTCTGTACCACCTGATGGGCGATGCCGATTTCTGCTGCCTGGATTCGGGCATCTTCTAAATCTTCGGGCAATAAGGAGGGAGATTCAGCTGTGATTGCTAAGGCTCGATCGCCCAGCACATCGAAGGCAATTTTTGCCACCAGCGTACTGTCAATTCCACCAGAATAAGCAACTAGCGCTTGTCCCATTTCGGTAAATAGAGCTTTGAGTTGCTCAAGTTTTTCTGTCAGCATCTTTCCTCCATGCCAGTAGCGCACCGTCCCGTCCTGAACGGTTTCAAAATCAAAAAGACCAAGTGGTTTAACACTCAGCCTTTCTCCAGCGTAACGAATTTTTGTAAAAACTTGAGTACTAGTTCCGTCTCAGGTAGTGAACTAACGCATGAAGCCCCAGACGATAGCTGTCAGCTCCAAAACCGCTAATTTGCCCAATTGCCACTGGTGCAATGTAAGAGTGATGCCGAAAAGCCTCGCGTCGGTAAATGTTACTAAGATGGACCTCTACAACTGGTAGCAAGACAGACGCGATCGCATCTCGAATAGCAACGCTTGTATGGGTATACGCACCAGGATTAATCAGAATACCGTGATGCTCACCTAGCGCTTCCTGAATCGCGTCAATCAGTACACCTTCGTGATTAGACTGGACACTCGAAACATTTACCTGGAGCGATCGCCCTTCCTGATCTAGAGAGCGATTAATGCCATCCAGCGTTTCATGCCCGTAAATGCCTGGTTCGCGCTTACCCAAAAGGTTCAAATTAGGGCCATGCAGAACTAAAATGCTCAACCATTGAGCGCTTGATTCTGAAGAGGCACTTAACCCAGAAGGTTCACGACTATCGGCGGCGGTCATTAACAGGAATTGGAATGGGTTCGGGTTCAGGCTCAGCTTCTGGGCCTAACAGAGCATCAATTAGCCTGCGTGCCCACTCTTTCAGCTTGTCCAGTATGTTTTCGATGTAATCCATTAACCCAAAGGCTCCTTCGCCGTAGACCAGGAACTTAATCAAGCCAAGAAAGTCTTAGCTTAAATAAAGTCAACGTAAAGTGTTCACCTTGATCATAACGAATCTTTCAGAATGATCAAGTCGGTTAATTATTTGTTAAGGATTGCTGGGGATCAAGAGCCTGCGCCGCAGCAGGTCAAGCGCATTGCAGGTACTAATCCAGCGAATCCAGTCACGGCTGCGTTGTGAACCGAAGGAATAAACGAAGCTTTCGACCTGCTCATCTGGTCCGGCTAAGCCGATGTAAACCAAGCCTACAGGTTTTTCTTCTGTGCCGCCCGTTGGTCCGGCAACTCCCGTAATGCTGAGTCCCCAAGTGGTCGCTAAACGCTGCTTAACTCCTAGCGCCATTTGCTTCGCGACAACATCGCTTACTGCCCCGTGCTGCGCTAAATCTTCTGGGTTAACGTCCAGCAGCAAGACCTTGACCTGGTTGTCATAAGAGATGACTCCTCCCTTGAAGTAGCTAGAACTGCCCGAAACTGATGTCAGCAGATGTCCTAATCCACCCCCTGTGCACGACTCCGCTACCGACAGAGTTTGTCCAGCATCCTGAAGCAGTTTGCCAACTGCCACAGCAAGGGTATCGTCATCCTTGCCGTAATAATCTGCCCCAGCAATTTCACGAAGTTGCTGAGTGACGGGTTCAATCAGTTCCAGTGCTGCCGCTTCTGAACTGGCTTTGGCAGAAACTCGCAACCTGACTTCTCCTTTTCCGGCATAAGGAGCGACGGTCGGATTTTTTAGGTCAAAAAAGGAAACCACTTTTTCAGCCAAAGTTGATTCGCCAATGCCCCAAAAGCGCAATGTGCGGCTGTAGATAATTTCCTTGCCCCATCCCTGGCTTTGAAGATAAGGAACGGCAGTTTGCTGCCACATTGCCTGCATTTCACTGGGAACACCAGGAAAGGTCATCAAGGTTAGCCCAGACCGGGGCTGCCAGATAATTCCAGGAGCGCTGCCCCAGGGATTGGGTAAGATTTCTGCGCCCTTGGGAACAAGTGCTTGTTTACGGTTGCTAGGTGACATGACTCTGCCGCGACTAGCAAACTTACGAGCAATGTCTTCGAGAATGTCAGGACGCTCAATGAGAGGAACTTCAAAGAAGTCTGCCAGGGTTTCGGTGGTCAGGTCGTCAGGAGTTGGACCTAAGCCACCTGTAAAGATCAGAAGGCGCGATCGCTCACAGGCGATCGCCAGTACCTTCTGTAGCCTCAGCGGATTGTCTCCCACAACCGTTTGGTAATAGTGAGGAATCCCTAACTGAGCGAGCTGTTGGGCCAGAAATTGGGCATTGCTGTTGAGAATTTCACCCAGCAGCAACTCTGTGCCCACACAGATAATTTCGGCACTATTCGTTTCGGCACTATGGCTCATCAAGTTCACCTACTAACGGGCATGTTTTCTAACTTGCCAGCTCATATAGCTGAGCAGTGCAGTCGCCCCAACTGCATAAGCAACCCCACTAGGGATATTAGAAAAGGCTAGCGCTAAACTGCCAACCCAAAGCGTCAGTGCATAGATAAATAGAACCGTTAGCCGATGAGAAAGCCCCGCGTTGAGTAAGCGATGGTGCAGATGGCGTTTGTCTGCAACGAAAGGAGATTTGCCGTGACGTAAACGGTCCAAGATGACTGCCGACATATCTAAAATTGGCACTGCCAAAATGAGATAGGGCAAGAGTACAGCAACTGTAGTAACGCTCTTGACTAACCCGACTACCCCTACGCCAGCCAGGGTAAAGCCCATATAATAAGCCCCCCCGTCGCCCATAAAAATTTGGGCTGGATTGAAGTTATAGCGGAGAAATCCCAGAGCACCCCCGGCAAGGGCGGCGGCAATCAAAGCAGCGGCGGGTTGATTCATGAAGAGACTGACGACCAACATGACGACGGCGGCAATCCCGGAGACTCCTGCTGCAAGCCCATCGAGCCCATCAATCCAATTGATGGCGTTGGCCATGCCAACCAACCAGATAATCGTAATGGGCAGATTAATCCAAACGGGCAGAGAGACTAACCCCAGGAAGGGCACGGTGAGGAAATCGATTTGGACCCCTACTTGCCAAGCACAGCCTGCTACGATCGCCTGTAGCAACAGCCTGACCACTGCAGGTAGACCAAATAGGTCATCGGCTAACCCAATTAGAAAAAAGCCCAAACCGCCAACGGTAACGCCCCAAATTTCGTATTCTTTGTCGGGTGGCAGATAGCCAAATCCGCCCAGCCCCCAAATGGTTAGCAGCGCCACTAGCGCTCCTAGAAATATGGAAACTCCGCCCAAGCGTACCATTGGTCGTTGGTGAACTTTGCGTCCACCCGGCATGTCTACGCGCCCGCTCTTGAGTCCAATTTTTTTGACAATCGGCGTGCTAATAAGAACAACCACAGCCGAAACCAGGAACGCAGCCAGGTGGTATAACTGAGGAGGCATCTGATAACTATAAGATAGGGTGCAGACAAAACTAAGTTTCAGGCAGAGTCTACATGAACTGTCGGCTCAATGCTAGGGCTTTGACTAAGATGATTGTGACATCTCAAGGTAAGTGCTCTTCATTGATTCATGACCGGATACTTGCAATCCGCCTGAAATGAGAGCAGCGATATAGCTAAACGTTCTGAGCCGTAGAATTTCAGAACTTTAATTTTAGGGCTTTGAGAATTCTGCCGAGGCATTAGTTTAATGCTTCTCAAAGCCAGACATAGAATATGTTTTCAGCAAGTTTTCGCCTAGATTTATTGTTTTAATCGTGATACTGAAGCAATTAAATCCTGGCTTCAGCAGCAGTTATTCCAATATTCAATATGAGACTACACAATCGAGCATTCACTCGATCTGTAGTGCAGTGCTTGTACACATCAGTAGCAACTCTACCTGGACTTACTTGCTAACTGCTATTCGTTTAATTAATAGGAAAAGTTGCGAGAGATATTTTTTGGGCGTTGCTGAATGCAGGTATGATTCGCGAATCTCAGTTCCCTCTGTAGAGTCATGGCAATGCATGACTCTACGAATTTCATACATCAAATCAGCAATGCCATTTTTTGAACTAAGGGTGACGACTTGTCTAACAAAAGCTCTTTGTAGAGTTAAGAGCATCGTTCTTGCAAAGAGGCAGGCTTTCAATTTTCCAGGACTTACGCAGCGGCACTAGGGATAGGGGGTGGTTAAGTTGAGCTATGCTCGCTACAGTTCCAGTATGAGTGCATCAAACAGCGATTGCGATGACATTTACTAAGCTGGA
>NZ_JACJOV010000126.1:0-28537 GCF_014695745.1 Leptolyngbya sp. FACHB-671
AGTGCCCCGAAGGGGCACTCCCCCGGCTTTTATATTGATTGTGGCTACCTACTTGAGTTAACTATCTATCTTAGTGGTCAGGTCGTCATTCACAACAAAAGCCACTAGAAAAGTTATGGCGTTTGAACGGCATGGACTGAAATCATTTTGAAAACACACTGGATGCTAGCCTGATAGAGCCAAATATTCAAAGAAGAATAGATTGCGTTGGCAAATCAACCTGATTTTTGGGCAGATGAAATTCTTTTCAGGCAAAAATTCTAGCTTCAGTCAATTTAGCTTTAAGCATCAGCAATCAGAATTATCAGAATTAGCCAACGTCATTTACCTCACCCTATGCCTCTGATTCGAAATCGAACTTGGCGTTATCTGATCATGGTGGCTGTGCTGGCTCTGTGTCAGTTTGGCATCACTAAACTGATTTTCATGGTGCCAATTGAGCAACAGGGTATGCGGGTTTGGCCGCTGTGGTTGCCTGCGGGTTTGGCTCAAGCCGCCCTGTTGTTATTTGGGCGCAGACTGTACCCAGGCGTGGCAATTGGCTCGTTCCTGTTTTCGCTGTTTCAATCCCAGGAAATCTCTTGGCTGTTGGCAGCAGCGATCGCCCTCAACAACACAGTGCAACCCCTGGTTGGGGCAACGCTGCTAAAGCGAGTTGACTTTCGCAACGACCTTCAGCGCCAGCAGGACGTGATCGCCTTGTTTGCTCTGGCAACCATTCTGCCGTCTGCACTCAGCGCCACGCTGGGAATGCTGACGATCGATCTGGCAGGGCTGATGGATTGGGCCAACTTTGGCAGAAATTGGTTTCAGTGGTGGATTGGCAATGTCACAGGCATCCTGACGCTAATGCCTGTGCTGTTAACCTGTCGGCAGTGGACGGCGATCGCCAAAAACCCTCGCCGCTGTGCTGAAGCTTTCATCTGGCTCTGTTTGCTCACGACAGCCAGTTGGCTAATCTTTTGCCCCACCAGTGAAACGCCCTTAGCACCCTACTCAATGGCTTCCTTATCATTTCCATTGATCATCTGGGGAGCGTTGCGCTTTGGGCAAATGGGCGCAGCGTTATCGACTGCCATCCTCACCAACGTCGCAACTTGGGGAGTGATTCAAAATAAGGGGCCGTTTATCATCGCGGCGAGAGAGAATGCCGCAGTGCAGCCTGTTGAGTCGCTGCAAGCGTTCATTTGTGTGACAGCGCTGACAGCACTGACGCTAGCAGCGGTGATGGCAGAGCGAGAACAAATGAAGGTGTGGTTGCAGGCAGAAAAAGAAAAGTCAGAGCAGCTATTGCTCAACATTTTGCCGCTGCCGATCGCCAACCAGCTCAAGCAAAACCATCGCAACATTGCAGATAATTTTGCCGAAGCGACGGTCTTGTTTGCGGACATTGTGAATTTCACCAAGCTCTCGGCAACGCTATCGCCCCAGGAGCTAGTCGCGTTGCTCAACGAAATCTTTTCGGCGTTTGATCAGCTTGCAGAGCAGTACGGGCTAGAAAAAATTAAGACAATTGGCGATGCTTACATGGTGGTGGGCGGACTGCCGTTTCCCCAGGAAAATCACGCTGAGGCGATCGCCGATATGGCTCTAGCAATGCAGTCCGAGATGCGTCAATTTAGCAAGCGCCACCACAAGCCCTTCAGTATGCGGATTGGCATCAACACGGGTCCCGTCATTGCAGGCGTAATCGGCACCAAAAAGTTTATCTATGACCTCTGGGGTGACACTGTCAACGTTGCCAGTCGAATGGAGTCTCACGGCATTGCCGGACAGATTCAAGTCACCGAAGCAACTTACGAATGCTTGTGCGATCGCTACCACTTTAAATCACGCGGCAAAGTCCACATCAAGGGCAAAGGACAGATGTACACCTACATCCTGGCGGGCAGAAAGGCTGCGCCTGTGCCGTTGCCGACAGTGCAGGCGAATTGAGGGGTTAGGGGGCGGGCGGTTGAAATCTAAGGTGTATTTTGAAGCCTTCTAAAGCTCCCCAAATTTTTGTTTTAGGGCAGACCTAAGCTGCTTTTGGAAGGGATTGTCACCTCTGACGCGACAAAACCTGTTTCCATCAGGACAAAACCTGATTCTGACGCGACAAAACCTTGTTTCAGCACAGCAAAACCTAATTCCAGCACGACAAACCCCTATTTTGTCGCGAGGGAACCTTGTTTTGTCATACCAAAACTCGATTTCATCGGGACAAAACCTGATTCTGTTGGGGCAGAACCTGATTCGGGCGCGATGGAATATGGATTTTAGTGTGATAGCACTCAACGCTTGAATTCGTATTCCACAAAAGGCTGCAAATGTTGGGCTCCGCTGCGCTTCACCCAACCCACTGGCATGTCAAGCTTGAGATGTTGGGTTCCGCTGCGCTTCACCCAACCTACGGTTCTGCTATCTGTAGGTTGGGTGGAGCAGCGCGAAACCCAACGCTTTAGATTTGCTGCGCTACTATGCAAGTTATTTAATCCACAATCTCAAAGTTAGCCAGCAGAGGTAGAGGCGCAGCATTCGGCAAATAAATCTTGGAATACACCAACTATTTTTGCCCGAATACTACACCCCTTCAGGAACATTCGCTGCTTCTGGACATGCGCCAAAAAAACTTATAAGAACGAAGAGGCAATCGCTCTCATCCCTCACAATGACAACTGCTTTCCGGCTTTGGGTTTGCGTTTCCAAACACAAACGGCACCCCAAACGGTAGCAGCAAGCAAGCTCATTAAGGACGATGGTTCTGGAACGGTAGCGGATGCGCTGGATTCATCCGTTTCCCTGTTCGTATCTAGCGAGTCTGCTAAAGCCACCGGCGAGATTCCCGAAGCGTCTCTACCTGTCGCAGCAGATGCTAAAACAGATGCGGGAATGTAAGAAGGATTAATGGTTCCATCCAGGACACGAGCGATGTAACCCCGATAGGAAGACACCCTTGTCTCACTAGAATATTCACCAAAGCTAGAGTTGACTGTGTCATCAAGGTCTGTGCTGCCAGTTCCTCTCTCACCGTAGGTCGTGATTCCAGCAATCAACTTGCCGATAAAAGCAGGACTGCCTGAGTCGCCCGGAGCTGTATTTACCTCACGACTGCCCAAGCCCAAGTCACTATCCGCGAAGAAGTTGTTCGCTGGTCTACCGTTATCAAAATCAAATAGAAGCTGGCTTCCGGGCGTTGAATTCGGAATCAGGTTAGGAAAATCTTCGGCGCGTGCATCAAATCGGTTTTGTCCGAACAGTTTGCCCCTGCCAAACAAATCAGCCCTCTCGCCCAAATTGCCCGTGCCAATCCTGCCGTATCCAACTTTGGTAAAAATTTGTCCGACTTCGTCAGTGTCGCGATAGATGCCGTATCGATCTACGCCGACTACCCGTCGATTTAATTTAAGAATGGCCAGATCGTTGCCGCTCAAAAGATCACCCTGCCAGCCTGGAAGGATAAAGAAGCCATTAGTGGCAACGCTAAATGAGTTGGTCAGTTCCGTAAAGCTAGCAGTAGCGCTGACGATATCGCGATCGCCCCGGCCGTCCGTAACGCAGTGAGCGGCGGTGAGAAGGTGGAGCCCATCTCGCAGCAAAGAGCCTGTACAGGAGGTTGTATTTCCCGAAACGTTGGTTAGAGACAGTCGCGCAACGCCGCTGTAAGCTCCCGCTTCCACCAGGCGGGCGTCGGGATTGTTGGTTGCTGTGACAATCGCCCTGCTTGCTTCTGCGCTTGCTAGTGTGGAGAGAGTAGCCGCAGTCAGTGCGATCGCTGAGTTTCTTAGGTTCATTTTTACCAGCATTTTTAGTCCCCTTACCCAATATTGTAGTCATCCGTTGGTTTGACTAGAATCAGGAAAGATAGGCGAATTTTGTAAGCAAAATTTAAGATAAACGAAATCGGGGATCGGGGGTTTGATTCAAGCTGAAACTTTAGAATTACTGGAATGGTCGCGTCTGTGTCAACATCTGGCAACTTTTGCAGCGACCAAGCTAGGGGCAACCGCAGCACGTCACTTACAAATTCCAGCAGCGTTATCAGAAAGTTTAGGGTTACTCGCGCAAACCCAGGAAGCCTACCAGATTGAGCAAAATTTACCGTCAGGCTTAAAGTTTGACGGCATTCAAGACATTGGTGAAGCACTGGAGCGATCGCAGCTTCAGGGCGTTTTGTCAGGAGATGAACTGCTGGCGATCGCCACGACTCTGGCAGGCGCAAGACAGCTTCGCCGAACCATCGATAGCCAACCCGACCTGCCCGTTTTGACGGAACTTGTGTCGGACCTACGAACCTACCCAGAGCTAGAGCAGGAGATTCATCGCTGCATTGACGATCGGGGCAAGGTTGCCGATCGAGCCAGTCCTAAACTGGGTGGCATTCGAGAACAGCTTCGGCAGGTGCGCGATCGCATCTATCAGATGTTGCAGCGAATTCTTCAGCGGCAGTCCAATGCTGTGCAAGAGCCAGTGATTACGCAACGGGGCGATCGCTTTGTGATCCCGGTGAAAGCCCCCCAAAAAGATGCGATCCCCGGCATTGTTCACGATACATCTTCCAGCGGTTTGACGCTTTACGTTGAACCCCATTCTGTGGTCAATCTGGGCAACCAGCTACGGCAATTAACCCGTCAAGAACAGGTGGAAGAAGAGGCAGTGCGCCGAGTTCTCACGGAACAGGTCGCAGCCGTAAAGCCTGATTTAGAAAGATTGCTGGCGATCGCCACCATCCTCGACCTGGCGACTGCCCGCGCCCGCTATTCTCTCTGGCTAGGCGCAAACCCGCCCCGCTTCATTGACCGCAGCGCAGGCGAAAGAATCACCCTGCGGCAACTGCGCCATCCCCTGCTCGTTTGGCAAAACCAGCATGAACAGGGAACCCCTGTGGTTCCAATCGATTTGTTGATTCAGCCACAAATTCACGTCGTCGCTATCACCGGACCTAACACGGGCGGTAAAACCGTCACCCTCAAGACCCTGGGACTTGCCGTTCTCATGGCAAAAGTGGGCTTGTTTATCCCTGCCCGTGAACCCGTAGAGCTTCCGTGGTTTGACCACATCCTTGCCGACATCGGCGACGAACAGTCTCTAGAACAAAGCCTTTCCACCTTCTCCGGGCACATCCGGCGAATTAGTCGGATTCTGGAGGCGATTGGGCAGGGGGAGGGAGAGGGGCTAGGGGCTAGGGGCTGGGGGCTAGGGGAAGAGGAATTAGCAACTGAGGCGCAGGGCTCAGAAGAAATTCAAGAACAGAGCACGGAAGAGCAAGCAGACAATCCTTCTCCTCAACCCCTAGCCCCTAGCCCCCAACCCGCAGCCCCTTCCTCCTCCCTGGTTCTTCTCGACGAAGTCGGAGCCGGAACCGACCCTTCGGAGGGAAGTGCCCTGGCGATCGCCTTGCTTCGCTATCTGGCAGACCATGCTCAGTTGACAATTGCGACCACTCACTTTGGTGAACTGAAGGCGCTGAAATATCAAGACGAGCGATTTGAGAATGCCTCGGTTGAGTTTGATGACGTGTCGTTATCACCCACCTATCGCCTGCTGTGGGGAATTCCCGGTCGCTCAAATGCATTGGCGATCGCCCGTCGTCTAGGATTAAAGCCTGAAATTATCGACCAGGCGCAGGGGCAGGTGGGGCTACAGGCATCCGAGGATGTAAATCAGGTGATTGCAGGGCTGGAGGCACAGCGGCGACAGCAAGAGCAAAAGGCGCAGGAAACAGCCCAGCTTTTGCAGCAGGCAGAGCGGCTGCACGCAGAAGTAGCGCGCAAGGCAGCTTTGCTTAAAGAGCGGGAACGTGACCTTCAGCAGCAGCAAGAGCAGGCAGTGCAGAGTGCGATCGCCCAGGCAAAGGCAGAGATTGCTCAAGTGATCCGACAGCTTCAACGTGGCCCGGCAACGGCGCAGGATGCTCAGCAGGCAACGGAATCGCTCAATCAGATTGCTCAACAACAGCTTCCCTCTCGAAAGCCTGCCAAGCCAAAACCTGGCTTTCGGCCGCAGGTAGGCGATCGCGTCCGCATTCCTCGGCTTGGACAAACCGCAGAAGTGCTAACCAATCCCGATGAAGACGGTGAACTCAGCGTCCGCTTTGGGTTGATGAAAATGACCATTTCTCTAGCGGATGTGGAATCGCTGAATGGCGAAAAAGCGGAACTTCCTGCCAAGCCCAAACCCGCCCCTGAACCGCCACCCCCACCCCCTGCTGATCCCGCTCCAACTGTCCGCACTTCTCGTAACACAGTAGATATTCGTGGCAGCCGAGTTGCGGATGCAGAAGTGGTGCTGGAACGGGCGATCGCCTCTGCCGAAGCGGGAGCACTGTGGATCATTCACGGTCACGGCACCGGGAAACTGCGCCAGGGGGTTCACGAATTCCTCAAACAGCACCCGCAGGTTTCTCGCTACGAATTAGCAGAACGCACAGACGGCGGGTCGGGGGTAACGATTGCTTACATTCAGTAAATGGTCCTTTGACTACGTATTGCGACAGGTTCACAAAGCGGTATAAGTTTATAGGATTAGGTGAAAAGCTGATTCTGACTCTGAATAGCTGTTGCGCTTCAACCATTCAGGTCAGGGAAAAGTAGGCAAAAGAATATAATCATGGCACTGATTGTCCAAAAGTACGGCGGCACTTCTGTTGGCTCGGTCGAACGAATTCAGGCGGTTGCACAGCGAGTTTCAAAAGCAGTACAGGCAGGAAACTCGGTTGTAGTCGTCGTTTCAGCAATGGGAAAAACGACCGATGGCTTGGTCAAGCTGGCTAGCCAAATCTCGACCAGTCCCAGCCGGCGCGAGATGGACATGCTGCTGTCTACCGGGGAGCAGGTGACGATCGCCCTACTCAGTATGGCGCTGCAGGAGTTGGGACAGCCTGCGATCTCCCTTACGGGAGCACAGGTTGGCATTGTCACCGAAGCAGAACATACCCGCGCCCGGATTCTCAATATTCAAACCGATCGGGTTGAGCGACATCTAAAGGACGGAAGAGTCGTTGTTGTCGCAGGGTTTCAGGGAGTTAGCAGCACGGCTGACCTGGAGATCACGACGCTAGGACGGGGTGGTTCCGACACTTCAGCTGTTGCTTTAGCAGCAGCACTGAAAGCAGATGCCTGCGAAATTTACACCGATGTACCGGGAATTTTGACGGCTGATCCCCGA
This sequence comes from Leptolyngbya sp. FACHB-671, assembly GCF_014695745.1. Classification (NCBI taxonomy): domain Bacteria; kingdom Bacillati; phylum Cyanobacteriota; class Cyanophyceae; order Leptolyngbyales; family Leptolyngbyaceae; genus Leptolyngbya; species Leptolyngbya sp. FACHB-671. The sequence goes on from NZ_JACJOV010000126.1 coordinate 7,147, forward strand.
ATTGTGCCCGATGCGCAGTTGATGACTGACATCACCTCGGACGAAATGCTGGAGTTGGCCAGCCTCGGTGCTAAGGTGCTGCATCCCCGTGCCGTAGAGATTGCGAAAAACTATGGCGTAATGCTGGTGGTGCGCTCTAGCTGGACGGATGATCCCGGTACTCGTGTGGTTTCGCCCATTCCTCAACTGCGATCGCTCGAAGGTTTAGAAATTGCCCATCCCGTTGATGCAGTTGAATTCGACACAGACCAGGCAAAGGTGGCGCTGCTGCGAATTCCCGATCGTCCCGGTGTTGCTGCCCGGCTGTTTGGCGAAATCGCAGTGCAGGATCTCGACGTTGACCTGATTATTCAATCCATCCATGAGGGCAACAGCAACGACATTGCCTTCACCGTCACCAAACATTCGCTCAATCGAGCTGAAGCCGTTGCAGCGGCGATCGCCCCTGCCCTGCGAGGAGAAGCCACTGCCCTGGATGAAGCCGAGGTCATGGTCGAACGCAAAATTGCTAAGGTCAGCATTGCCGGAGCAGGCATGATCGGACGACCAGGAGTTGCGGCTCAAATGTTTTCCACCCTAGCGGCAGCGGGGATCAATATTCAAATGATCTCCACTTCTGAGGTGAAAGTAAGCTGTGCGATCGCTGCCGAAGATTGTGACCGGGCGATCGCCGCCCTGTGCAAGGTATTTAGTATTGCCAGTTCTCCGGTGCGGTTAGATTCCGTTTCGCCTCAAGTAAGCGACAGCAGCGAATTGCCGGTTCGGGGAGCAGCACTCGATGTGAATCAAGCAAGATTAGCGATTCGCCATGTGCCCGATCGCCCTGGTATGGCGGCGAAAATTTTCCAACTGCTGGCAAACCACAATGTCAGCGTTGACATGATCATTCAGTCTCAGCGTTGTCGTTTGATCAACGGTATGACCACGCGAGACATTGCCTTTACAGTGGCGCAAATGGATGCGATCGCCGCCCAAAAAGTGCTTCAGGAAGCCGCCCCAGAATTAGGCTGTGGAGAAGTCACTGTGGACTGGGCGATCGCCAAAGTCAGCATTGTTGGCATTGGCATGGTAGGACGACCCGGCATTGCTGCCCGCATGTTTGAGGCGATCGCCCATCAGCAAATCAACATTCAGATGATTGCCACCTCGGAAATCAAGATTAGCTGCGTCGTAGCTGAAACCGATGGTGTGAAAGCGCTCCAGGCAGTTCACGCTGCCTTTGGACTTTCGGGTCAAGAAAAGATCCAAATTCCCGCCTGATTTGCAGTAGCGCAGCAATCCTAAAGCGTTGGGTTCCGCCGCGTTTCACCCAACCTACATCACTGTAGGGGCGCAGCATTCGGCAGGTAGACTCTGGATAGACCGAAAAATTTTGCCCGAATGCTACGCCCTCACAAGGATTTAAGCTACGAGTTGTAAACCTGCTCTAGCCAGGATTTGAATAATTAAGGAATTGATTAGACCTAGCAAAATTGCGCCCAAGATAGCACTCAAAAATCCTTTTTCTAGTCGAAAACCCCGGACAAGATAAGCTGCTAACCCAAAAATAATTGCGTTAACGATAATCGCAAACAGACCTAGCGTTAGAAACGTAATTGGAAAAGCTAGAAACCTTAGAATTGGCCCCAAAAAAGCATTCAATACACCAAAAACTGCTGCTGAAGTAAGAGCTTTTTGAGGGCTAGAAATTTCTACTCCCACAAAAGGTAGTTTAGAAATAATGTACAAACTAGCCGCAGTAACTAACCAAATAATTAAAACTCCAACAATCCAAGGCATGGTAAGGACTCCTCATCTAACTTGATTTGCCTGAAGCTGATAAAAAAGGCAATTTTTGAGTCAAAGTCAATTGATTGACCCAAAATCCGCCCTCATTATCCCTGATTCAGTAAATAGACATGCTATTTGCACGAATTTCTTCAAACAGCGGTTCGACTCCTCGCTGCTAAGCAGGAGCGTAGGAATCCAGAAGACTACCTGTTATGGAGTAGCAGGCTGCGGCGTAGAGGGAGCAGGTTCCAGGGAACCCGAACCATCAGGAGCGCTGGGAAAAGGTTCCAACCCTGGGAATAGGTCTTGATTTGGAGCAAGCGGATCGGTCGTACCCGGTGCGCCCAATCCAGGCTGTCCAAAGGGGTCATTGGGAATAGCTCCCGGGTCGGGAACCAATCCGGGAACTGCAGTATCGGCTGCAGATTCTGGCAGGGTTGCCAGGGCTACGCGATCGCCCCCGACCGAACGCAGCAGATCAATTACACCAACCACATCGTTGTAACGGGCTTCTCGCGATGCATAGAGCACCATCAACCCGTCTGGACTAGTTTGCTGATAGTTCAAAATCACCCCCAAAAGCTGGTCTTGCGTGACGGGCTGTTGCTCGACATAGACCTGTCCAATCGGGTCAATACTAACGATCAGCATTTCGCGCATCTGCGGCGTACCCGTCGAGGCAGACGGCAAATCCACGCCAATGGCAGCCTGCCGGGTTAAACCCACCGCTGCCAGAATAAAAAACGTCAGAATGCAGAAAATTACGTCAATCAGCGGAATAATCTCAATCCGCACTTCTTCTGCTGGGGAATCTAAATTAATCTTCATGGCGATCGCTAAACAACTAAAAATCAAACGCCTAGATCTGCACTTCTTAAAGGAACCGTAGGATGCGTTACGACTGGTCGTCTAACGCATCACTTATAGCAACGATGCATTACGCTAGCGCTAACACACCCTACATTGGTTCTTGATTAAAACGTGGTTCTTGATTAAAGCCCACTGCCGCCTCTTAGATCAGGTGGGACATCAGGATTGATGGGTCTTGGCAGAGGATTATGCCGCAGTGCCCAGTTTTTTCGATAGATCAGCTCTAGCTCATTGCCGGACTGCCGGAACAGTTTTGCCTGTCCAAACACCAATCCCTGAAAGACGCGATAAAAGGCAAGACTCGCGATCGCAATAATCAATCCTGCGGCAGTGGTAATTAGTGCCTCTGCGATCCCCAGCGTCACTCCTGCCGTTGAAGCCGTACCCAGATCGCCTAGACGAATGGAACCTAGCGAATTGATTAGACCCAGCACCGTTCCTAATAGCCCTAATAGCGGCGAGATGGCAATCACGGCTTCTAAAATCTTGTCGCCTCGGCGCATCGCTGCCAATTCTTCATCGGCGCTAGATTCCAGAGCAAGCTGAAACACTTCTGGATCTGGGTTGTTTAGCTCCAGGGCTGAGTAGAGAAACCGTCCAATCGGTTTATCGTTCGACTTTCTGGCGATTTCGGTTGCGTCTCCCCACTCGCGCCGTGCCGCTTCCATCACCCGTCCTGCGATTTCACGCTCACGGCTCAAAGTCTTTGACCAAAACCAAATCCGCTCAATGATGGTGCTCAGTGCCAAAACTGATAGCAGCAGCAGGGGCCACATTGCGGGACCGCCCCTAGCAAATAGCTCAGGAATATTCACAGCCTCGTTCTACCTCCGTTTCTCGTTCCCAGCCCAATTTTGCCAGAAAGCAGGGCATCTCAATTCTAGAGACTTAACCTTCATACGCAATAAAAGTTTGACCTCCGAAAAGTTTAGACCCTAATTTCGGCGAAAAGGTTCAGCTAAAAGAATTTCATCTGGGTTGGACCTGGGTTTCTCGTCGATTCCGTGTTTGAGTTGAGAAACCAGTAAAAATTTTTGTCATTTGACGATCGCCCCATGCGCTCTTGATATCATGATGAATCGCTCTCACCGACTGCCCTATGAAAGATTTTCAGGACGCATTTATTTCTTATGGGCGGGCTGACAGCACACAATTTGCTACGAAGCTCCACGACCGATTAGTTGAATGTGGCTTGGAAGTTTGGCTAGATCAGCACGACATTCCGCCGAGCGTAGATTTTCAAAATCAAATCAACGACGGTATTGAGAAAGCACACAACTTCATTTTCATCATTGCTCCGCATTCTGTTCAATCTGTCTATTGTTTGCGCGAAATTCAACATGCGGTGCAATATCGCAAACGAATCATTCCACTGCTGCACGTCAAAGCGGATGACTTCCTGCATCTGACCCATCCGATCATTCGTAAGCTCAACTGGATCTGGTTTCAGGAAGGAATTGATAACTTTGAAACTTCATTTGCTGAGCTGCTGAATGTGCTGCAAAGCCATGCAGACTATGTGAAACAGCACACCTGGATTTTGAGCCAAGCGCTGGAGTGGGAAAAGCATCAGAAACAAACTCGCTGTTTGTTAATTGGGCAGGAGCGGATTCAGGCAGAAAACTGGTTGAGGAAGCAGTTTCAAGGAGAGCAAGCTCCGTGTGAACCGTCCGATTTACACTGTGAATTCATTTGCGAAAGCACTAAAAATGCTGACAATTTGATGACTCAAGTTTTTATCAGCTATGCGGCGGCTGATCGAGACGCGATGACGCAAATCAGCAAAACTTTGATGCGACAGGGCATTACCATTCGGACTCATTCCGTTGAAGGTGAAATGAGTGCTGCGGTTGAGGCGAGCATTCAACAAGGAGTTGAGCAGGCGAATAATTTAATCTACTTAGTGTCGCCAAGCTCACTGATGTCTAAGGCTTGTCAGCAAGCAGTGAAACAAGCTTTTGCTGATCAAAAGCGAATTATTGCCCTGCTGGTTCAGCCGCCAACTCAGCCAAAAGCATTGGCGGCACTCCAGCGCTTTACTTGTATTGATTTCAGAGCTTATCAAGATGCAGCGCAATATGAAGCGGCGATCGCCAAACTCCTCAACGTCTTGCATCAAGATGCTCACTATTATGAGCAGCACAAAATTTTGCTGGTCAAAGCCCTGAAATGGCAGCGACAAAACCGCAATTCCAGCATTCTGTTGCGCGGCTATAACCTGCAACACTACGAAACCTGGCTGAAGCTAGCAAAGCAGCGATCGCACCATACGCCAACCCCACTACAAGCAGAATTCATTGCCGCAAGCCTGAATCAACCACCCGAAGCTGCTCTGGAGGTGTTTGTTTCTTACTCACGAGCCGATTCTGACCTGGCGCGTAAATTGAATGATGCGCTGCAAGTCCAGGGCAAAACCACCTGGTTTGACCAGGAAAGCATTGCCTCTGGCACAGAATTTCAGCAGGAAATCTATCGCGGCATCGAAAGTTCTGACAATTTCCTGTTCATCATTTCCCCCAGTTCGATCTATTCGCCCTACTGCAAAGATGAGGTGGAATACGCCCAGAAGCTCAATAAGCGAATTGTCACGGTGCTGCATCGCCCAGTTACCGTTCAAGACCTGCATCCCGCCCTAGCTAGCATTCAGTGGATTGACTTTAATCGCTATGTTGGCGACTTTTATGCCAACTTTAGTGAGTTGGTGAGAGTGCTGGATACCGATCGCATTTACGTTCAGAGCCATACTAAATGGTCACTGCAAGCATTGGAATGGCAGCACGACCACAAAAACCCTGATTTGTTGCTGCGTGGCAGTGAGCTGATGCTGGCAAAAGGATGGCTCCAGCAAGCCCAACATCAGCAAAAGCAGCCAGCCCCTACTGCATTACAGGAGGAATTTATTATTGCCAGTGCTGAGTCAAGCGATCGCCTGATTCAACAGGAGCAGGAACGGCAAAAGCGAGAACTGGAGCAAGAGCGGGCACTTCGCAAAACGGCACAGAGAACCACTGTCGGGGCGCTAATTGGCGGAGTTGCCTTGCTGGGAGTCAGCATTGCTGCGGTATTGAATCAGATAGAAGCCTGGAATGCCGAAAATGCGGCTCAGGTTGCTCAAATCCATACGCTGAGTGCCTCTTCTCAGCTTTTATTTAGCTCAAACCAAAGTTTGGAAGCGCTAATTGCCAGTTTGCAAGCCGCTCGCAAGCTCCAGCAACTCGACGCACCCGATGCCCAACTTCATGATCAGGTTAGGGGCAGCTTACAGCGCATCGTCTCTGGCATTCGCGAACACAATCGACTAGTAGGACGAGTCAGCAGAGTTTACAGCATCAGCTTCAGCCCCGATGGTCAACAGTTGCTTACCAGCGGTTCTGGAATTGCCAACCTGTGGCGTGCTACAGGTGAACCATTAGTGCAGCTTGGAGGGCACGGGGGATTAATTAGAAGCCTTAGCTTTAGCCCCAACGGATGGCGAATTGCTATAGGCGATCAGTCCAGCACGCTGCGCCTGTGGGATCTCAAAGGCAATCAAGTTGCTAAAGTGCCAACCAATCAAACCAAAATTTGGAGCCTCAGCTTCAGCCCCAACGGAAACCAACTGGCAACGGGTGGAGAAGACGGGACGGTCAAACTGTGGAGGCTAGAGGGCGATCGCATCACGTTCATCACTCAATTCAAGGCGATTGACGGAAGCTGGATCGAAGACATCAGCTTTAGCCCCGACGGTCAGCTTCTCGCAGTCAGTGGATTAGGTGGTACTGCCTTCCTTTGGGATTTAAGCGGCACTTCCCCCTCACGCAGAGTTCGCCTCACCGGGCACGAAGACCTGGTTTATAGCATCAGCTTTAGTCCCGACGGTGAGCAAATTGCCACCAGTGCCCAGGACGGCACCGCTCGTCTATGGAATCTGGACGGCAATCTGCTGGGTGAACTGCGAGGACACAACGGCTGGGTCTACAGCACGGACTTTAGCCCGGATGGACGGCAACTTGTCACCAGCGGACAAGACAGCACCATTCGTCTGTGGAGTTTGGGCGATCGCAGACAGCTTGCTGAACTGAGTGGGCATCAGGGTCGCGTCTATGACGTTCGCTTCAGCCCTGATGGAAATCGCCTGATCAGCAGCGGCGAAGACGGTATCGTGCGGCTGTGGGAGCTTGGCAATCAGCCCTTGGCACTGAGCAGACATGTGAAACGGGCGACCGGCGTTCGCTTCAGCCCCGATGGACAAATCGGCACCACAGGAGACGACGGTATGGTGCGATTGTGGAATGCCACAGGCGAATCAATTGGTCAATTTCCCACAAACCAAAACCGCAGCTTGAGCCTGGCATTCAGTCCGACAGAGCCAATTTTGGCAACTGGTGGCATCGACTTTACGACACGACTGTGGGATTTTCAGGGAAACCAGTTAGCCATTCTGGAGAGGAGTCAGGATTGGATTCGTGCTGTCAGCTTTAGCCCAGACGGACAGCAAATCGTCGCCGCTGGCGCAGATGGCAAAGTGTATCAGTGGAATCGTGCAGGCGAACCACTACCCGAATTTCAAGCCGATCCCAGCGAGATCCACAGCATCAGCATTAGCCCCGATGGACAAACCCTGGCAACGGGTGGCGATGAAATGGCAGCCTTATGGGATTTCCAAGGAAACTCATTGGCTAAACTTGACCATCAAAGCCGAGTCTTAAGCGTCAGCTTTAGCCCCGATGGAAAAACGGTTGCCTCCGCTGGGGCAGATTACCGCGTGCGGTTGTGGGACTTAGAAGGGAACCAGATTGCTGAATTTAGCGGACATCAGGGACAGATCAACAGCGTCAGCTTTAGCCCCGATGGAAAACTCTTAGCAACGGGCGCAGAAGACGGCACTGCTCGCATTTGGGATTTAACAGGCAATCAAATGGGTGAATTTAAAGGCAACCAGGGAGCGATCTGGAGCGTCAGCTTTAGCCCCGATGGAAAAACTTTGGCAGCCAGTGGCGAAAATGGCATCACTAAACTCTGGCGCGTTGAACCCATAGAAACTCTGGATCAACTGCTAACGCGAGGCTGCGACTGGCTAAGAGACTATTTGCAATACAATCCCGATGTAGAAGAGAGCGATCGCCAAACCTGCTCATAGGCTTAAACAAACGATTCACCAAATTTCAGAACTATCGTTATCTGGTCAAGGCTTGCATTCATAAGATCTGCTTAAGCGGACTTCAAGTCAGCATAAGCGATCTCCAAGTCGAGACTTACAGTTACCAAGTCAGAAGTTTCAGTTACCAAGTCAGAAGTTTCATTCATAAGATTCACTTAAGCGGACTTTAAGTCAGCATAAGCAGTAACCAGATCAAAACTTACGTTTATTAGATCAGAACTTACGTTTATCAAGTCAGCATAAGTGTTTGTGGTGTAGACGAGAACGGAGAGAATGGAGGGTGATTGTTTTTGGGGAGAGAGGGGCGATCGCGCCTCTTCTCTCCATCTAACGAGTAACCCCCTCCGACGCGACCCAGCCTAGTAAGCGATCGAAAAGCCTAGAGGAGAAGTTCATAGTTTATAACAAGCACACTTTTGTTTGTGTAACAAATCTCGCTACCGAATGCCGAAATTATGCAGAAACTTTCAAGGTAACTCGTTGAGCAACGGGTATTATACGGAAACTTTCAGGGTAATGCGATCGAAAGGCATCTTATCTAGAAACTTTCGGGAATAAAAGTCTGAGTAGAGAGTTATACGGAAAATTTCAGTACAACGAATTGTTAGCCCGAACTGTACCTCTCGTTGAAATGTGTAAATATAAATCCTTTACTTATGAGTTGAATTCGTAACTTCAATTCAATTTGCTCGATGAATATCATGAAAACCATATTTGTTGACACTTGTGTTTGGCGGCACTGGTTTAGCCACTTGGATCAGCCTTCAAAACTAACCCCTAAGCTAAAAGCAGAATCTGAAGCCTTTCAACGGATATACAACTTGGTGCTGAATAGTGACAGCAAACAATTTGTTTTTAATCAAAGAATAGTAGATGAGCTTGGTTCCCAGTTCGCAGAACACCTTGAGGAGAAAGTTCTTCCATTTGCAAAGAAAGTTCCAATCCCATTAACAAGACCTGATGGCGCATACAAGCCGGATGGTTCTCTCATATGCGGCGGAAATTGTGGTGGGACATTGCGCGATTTACTTGTCATACAAGGATATAAACATGCTGATAAGCTTGAAGAAGCTGCTACATCCTTGGCTCCTGATGCTTATTTGTACAATACTAAGCCAAGAAAAAAGGAATTCGATATTGAACATATGGAATCTGCTCTCGAATGCAACGCGGAATTGTTTATCACTGCTGACGAAAGAACAATATTGAATTTACTAAAGCAAGCTGCCAAATCCTATCCTATTCAACACCCCATTACTCATATGCATTCAATTGCAAAACTTCCATCAGAATCCCTAAATATCCTAACGTGTAGTAATCATTGAAATCGTGCTATCTGTAGCTAGGCTATATGGTTGAATCGGTTTACATCGAAATCAGTGCAATCACCATCGCCGCAGGGTGTGTTCCCTAATGTAACTCCCATTACTCCTCTGATAGATTTCTAAGAACACACCATGCTTATAAATTGCTTAAAGCAAGCGATCGTAGTCTAACAACGCCATGCACGCCGACCGTCGAAGTTATCTGTTGGAATTTAAAGGTTATCTACGGCGGGTGATGGGCAACGTTAGACCGCAGTGGTAGGGTTCGTTACTGTTAAGCAAACGCACCATTCTATGGTACTTGTATGTTCCAACAACTGTTCTAATTACCAGTGATATATGTTTGAAGGTGGGTAAGGTTAGTGTTGGAGCGATCGCCTCTCAAGGGCATTTTTAGCAGTTAGTTGTAGGCTAGGATCAAAGAGATTCCTGCTATCAGATACACTGATATGACAACCACAGCGCGTGTTATTCATAGTGACCCTGACATTTTGGGAGGAACTCCTGTTTTTGTCGGAACTCGTGTGCCGATGAAAACGTTGCTCGATTATCTCGAAGCGGGCGATCCACTCGATGAATTCTTAGATCATTTTCCGAGTGTTAGACGTGAGCAGGCGATCGCAGCCCTTGAACTCGCCAAGGAAATGCTGACAGCCTATGCGAATCCTGCTTGATGAATGTGTGCCACGACCCCTAAAGCGTGAACTTGCTGATTGCGAAATATGCACAGTTGTCGAGATGGGATGGTCAGGCAAGAAGAACGGCGAATTGTTGCAGCTCATGAGTCAAGAGAGCTTCACAATTTTGCTTACTGCAGATCAAAATTTGCGCTATCAACAAAACTTGCAACAAGCTGGAGTGGCTATCGTTGTTCTTATAGCACGCAGTAATAGGTTGCCAGATTTAGTACCTCTGATACCTGATGTTCGTAGTGTACTGAATACTATTACGCCAGGAGAAGTAATCGAAGTTGGAGGTTCTCGATAGTTAAGTAAGCGGGGTAGCACAACATAGCGTGGCTTTTGGGATTGGCAGGAAAGTTTGTATTGTTTGAGTGGGCAGCATCTGGACTAAACGTAGCTACCACGGTCAAAAGAGACGTGTACACAGTGTATGAAAGTCTAGTGATAAATGGTCGGTGGCATTTCCAGATTGTTTGCTGCCTTTCACCGTTATGCAGTTAGTACGATCGCCACGAAAGGCTCCATTAGACAGGCGATCGCTAATTAACCTTTGGCTGCAAATTTAGAAATTCTGGTTAAACAAGAATTAGAAGTAGCTTTAAACTGGGCACTCTTTAATGCATAGATTCAAGGTGTGCTGCTTTGCAATGCTAATTTGGCTGCGTCCAGAGGTGCGATCGCTAAACGTTGAGGACACACAGCAAAAGCAGATGTTCTTTGAACAAGAACATAGAAGAGAGGAAAAAATCAATGCGTTTCTTCAAACAGCCTATTGAAGTTTCAGTAGGTCATGATGTTCTTGAGAGAGCCAAAAGCTTTTCAGAAAAAGTTGCTCCTACAGTTGGCACTCGCGGCGTGTACATGGACACAAATCAAAGTGATTTAAGAAAAATCCGGCATGACCACTATGTGAGTAAGGTAGGAGAAGAGGCGGTCAAACAAATTCTTCAACAGCTTGGTAGGACGATAGAAGGTCCAGACTACGAAATCTACCAGGGTAAACAGAAGTCATGGAATTCTGATTTGTGGGTTGATGGAGTTGATCTAGCCGTAAAAACCCAAACAAAAGAATCAGCAAATAAATTTGGACTTTCCTGGACATTTCAAGCAAGTCGGCAAAGAAGAGATCCAATTTTAGACAAACCCGATGCCTGGGTGTGCTTCGTCAAATTTGATCCGCAGAAGCAACAATGTTGTGTTTATCCACCCTGCCAAATTAAGGAATTAGAGTTTGGAGAGCCTGTACTAGCAAAGTTAAAGGGAACCAAGAAAGTTGTATATGCCCAGAGGTTGCCGGGTTTGTAAACGTTTAGCAAGTCCTTTCACCTGACCTTTTAGTTAGCCTTTGCAGCCATCCAAAATGCGATCGCCAATCCAACTGCAACGTTAAACTAGGTAACTGACGAGTCCTTCACTCAGAGCTAGGTTGTGGTTTGTGCCTCAACTCTCTGCCCGCATGGGTTAGCGTAGCGTAACCCATACTACAAACTGCCTCCGCCTTTACTCTTTCGCCCTCATCCCTCCCCCATGAGTATCTTCACCCTACAGTCTGTCCAAAAAGACTTTGGCATTAAGGAAATCCTCAAAGATGGCAGCTTCAGTCTGGATGCCACCGATAAAGTAGGGCTGATTGGCACCAATGGCTCTGGCAAATCCACGCTGCTGAAGATGATCGCGGGATTAGAACCCATTGATGGCGGTCAATTGTTGGTTAACTCTGGAGTCAATATCGTTTACCTGCCTCAACAGCCTGACCTGGACGAGAATCGCACTGTGTTAGAGCAAGTCTTTGCCGACAGCGGCGAACAGATGGCTATGGTGCGGCAGTATGAGGAGGTTTCTCATAAGCTGGCACACGGACAGGGTGATGCTGACAGGCTAATGTCACAGCTTTCACACCTGACTCACCAGATGGAGTCTACTGGAGCCTGGGAACTGGAAACCAACGCCAAAATTATTCTGACCAAGCTGGGGATTGAAGATTTTGACGAGCGAATCAGCAACTTATCGGGCGGCTACCGCAAGCGAATTGCCCTGGCAACCGCGCTACTCGCTGATCCTGATGTGCTGCTCATGGATGAGCCAACCAACCATCTGGATGCGCTATCGGTCGAATGGCTGCAAGATTACCTCAACCGCTATCGGGGCGCACTGCTGCTGATTACCCACGATCGCTACTTTCTCGATCGCGTCACCAACCGCATTATTGAAATTGACCGGGGCGACCTCTACGGCTATTCCGGCAACTATTCCTACTACTTGGAGAAAAAGTCGCTGTCTGAGGAATCTGCCGTCAGTTCTCAGCGCAAACATCAGGGTGTATTGCGGCGCGAGTTGGAATGGCTAAAGCGTGGCCCCAAAGCCCGCAGCACCAAGCAAAAGGCGCGCATCGAGCGGATTCGTGACATGCAGGCGCAGGAATTCAAGCAAGTGCAGGGCAAAGTAGATATTGCCACTCCTGGTCGGCGAATTGGTAAGAAGGTGATTGAGCTAGAGCAGGTTAGTAAGGCGTATGGCGATCGCACCCTGATTCACAATTTCACCTATTACTTCAACCCTGAAGACCGCATTGGCATCATTGGCGGCAACGGCGCAGGCAAATCAACCCTGATGGATATCATTACTGGACGGGTGAAGCCCGACTCCGGTACGGTAGAAATTGGCTCCACGATTCACATTGGCTACTTTGACCAGCACTCCGAAGCGCTTCTCACCGCTCTCAACGAAAACCAGCGGGTGATTGACTACATTAAAGAAGTAGGTGAATTCATCCAAACTGCTGATGGGACTCAGATTAGCGCCTCTCAAATGCTGGAGCGATTCCTGTTTCCTGGGAATCAGCAGTACGCACCCATTCACAAATTATCGGGTGGCGAAAAGCGGCGGCTGTTCCTGATGCGGGTACTGATGAGTGCGCCTAATGTGCTGATTCTGGACGAGCCGACGAATGATCTGGATGTACAAACGCTGGCAGTCCTGGAAGACTACCTGGAAGACTTTAACGGCTGCGTTATTGTCGTTTCTCACGATCGCTACTTCCTCGATCGCACCGTAGACACGATCTTTGCCCTGGAACCAGGCGGCAACATTCGCCAATATCCTGGCAACTACTCGGTCTACCTTGACTTCAAAAAAGCAGAAGAGGAATCCGCCGCACAAACCGAAGCTAGCAATTCTAAGTCTTCCAAATCCGCTCCTGCCCAGAAGCAGATTGCAGATTCTCCTGTCGATTCAACCGAAAGCTCAAAACCCAAAACTCAAAATCTCACCAAACCCCGCAAACTTTCCTACAAAGAAAAGCGCGAATTTGAGCAGCTAGAAACTGAAATTCCCAAACTGGAAGCGGAAAAAATAGAGGTCGAAAAGACGCTTTACCACAATCCTCCAGCAGGCTTTACGCAGGTGCAGCAGTTATCAGAACGATTGGCAGAGTTAACCCAGACGATCGATTCCGCTACCGAGCGCTGGCTGGAACTGGCAGAACTAGTGGATTGACAAACTTTAGGAATTTTAGGAACAGATTTGGCGATCGCCCTTTTCCACGCTGGGGTTCGTTTCCAAATAGTCCTGTACCCAATCGCAACCGCGAGTGACTAGCTCCTGCAAATCTCCAACGTAGTCCAGATTCCACAGAGTCAAGGCGTTGTCGTTTCCGGCTGTTGCCAGGGTACGACCGTCTGGGCTAAAGCTGACATCCTGATTGACGTTTTTGGTGCCCGTCAGAGTATGTAACAGTTCTCCTGTTGCGCTCCAGAGCTTGATGGTTTGGTCATGGCTAGCCGTGGCGATCGTGGTGCTATCGGGGCTGAAGCTGGCATTGTAGACAATGCCGTCGTGCCCTTTGAGAATTCGCAACAGTTTGCCGTCTCGCGTCCACAGGCGTGCTGTTTTGTCTTGACTAGCTGTGGCAAGAATGGTGCCGTCTGGGCTAAAGCGCACGTCGTAGACAATTCCTGTGTGTCCAGTGAGGGTATCGAGCAATTCACCCTCTACCGTCCACAGTTTTACCGTGTGGTCATTGCCAACGGTGGCGATCGTGGTGCCATCGGGGCTAAACGCAACGCCTGATACTTCTCCGTCGTGTCCGAGCAGAGTTCGCAACAGTTTGCCCTCGCGGTTCCACAGTTTCACCGTTTGATCAGCACTGGCGGTTGCAATCACTTGGCTGTCTGGGCTGAAAGTAACGCTCAACACGCCGCCGTCGTGTCCGGTGAGCGTGGTCAGCAATTTCCCGTCGCGTGTCCAAAGTTTTGCAGTCGCGTCATTACTGGCTGTGCCGATGAGGTTGCCATCCGGACTGAAACTAACACTCCAGACCGCGCCGTCGTGTTCCGTTAGGGTGTGGAGGAGTTTTCCATCTTGACGATTCCAGATTTTGACAGTGCCGTCTCGGCTGGCGGTGGCGATCGCCTCTCCATCAGGGCTAAAATTTAGCCCAAATACCCAGTTTTGGTGCCCTATCAGTCTTCTTAGCCCTGTATCTTCGATTTGCCATAACCTGATGGTGCGATCGAAACTAGCCGCAGCCAGGGTTTTACCGTCAGGGCTAAAGGCTACTCCACCACCGCCATCGCCATCATGAGTGTATGTGCCAATCAGGTCGCCATTCAGATTCCAACGTCTCACCACTTTTTCATAGCCAACAGCGGCAACGCTTTGCCCATCTGGGCTAAAGCTGGCGCTCAAAAATGCATCTTCGCCATTAAAAGTGTTGAGCAGCCTGCCATCTAACGTCCACAGTTTGACAGTTTTGTCCTGGCTAGCTGTCACAAGGGTTCGACCATCCGGACTGAAGCTAACATCCCAAACGGCAGCGTTGTGGGAGATGGTGCGTATCAGTTGCCCTTTCAAAGTCCAAATTTTGACCGTTTTATCGCGACTTGCCGTTGCAAGGGTTTGTCCATCCGGGCTGAAACTGACGCTGTGAACCTCATCTGTATGTCCTTCGAGTGTGGTCAACAGTTTGCCATCCGATCGCCAAAGTTTTGCAGTACCATCTCGGCTTGTAGTAGCTAACATGTTGCCATCAGGGCTAAAGCTAACGTCCCAAACTCCCTGACTGTGTCCCTGAAAGGTGTGCAGTAAGTGCCCATCGCGTGACCAGAGTTTCATCGTTTGGTCGAAACTACCTGTGGCAATTCTTTGACCATCGGGGCTAAAGCTGATGTTGTTGATGCGATCGCTGTGTCCCCGCAGGGTAATTGCCTCCTGCCCATCAATGCTCCAAATCTTAGCCGTACCGTCCCAACTTGCAGTGCCAAGGGTTTGTCCATCGGGGCTAAAACTTACTCCCCAAACCGTCTCGCTATGTCCTTCTAAGGTGTTGCGCTCTCTCACCCAGTAGACTGACTGCTGGAGCAAGGTGACGATATCAGAATGAATCTGAACATCACGAGTCCAAGCCGAACGATTCAGGGTAGTTCCAGCCCGCAGGCTTTCGATCAATGCATCAAAAACTTGATTGGATGAAAACAGGGCTTCTGAAGTGGTGGCGATCGCCGTCAGTTGCCGCCGTTCTGCCTTCTGCCACTGAGAAAAAGCAACTAGACCAAATATGCCTGCAATACAGAGAGCAAAACTAACACTAACCAGGGCAATTTTCTGCCGCCGATTTTCTGTTTTCTGCCGCTCCGTTTGAGCCCTACGGCTTTGAATAATATATTCGCGCTGCACTTGAGCTGGAAAGGGTTCTTTGTCCGTTCCTTTGGTCAACCATTGTTCTGCTTCTTCTAGATCACTACCTCTCAACAAGAAGCTTTCGTTGCGCCTTTTGTAAACCCATTCATTCGCTCTCACCAACAAGCGAGTGTGCGTTTTAACATGCTCTAAATCTGTGTCGAGCGCTTTAATCAGAGACTGAAGTGCTTGATCAGAATCATCACTTTCCCGAAAGAAAAGCCAATTATGTCTTCTCAGCGCTGGATGAACTTGCTCCTGTTCAAAACCCTCTCGCCACACAATTGGTAACAATCGTTTGTGATTAAAAACGGCGTGATCAATTTCCTGCCGACACACTTTTGATTGAACCGAATCGGGACTGATGATAAAGACAAATGTATTCGTTGATTCGATGCCAGCCTCAATCTCTCTCCACCATTCGGCAGTAATGGGAATGTCTTCCCAGTCAACCCAAGCGCCGCGTCCAGTCGCGCTGAGTTTTTCGTAGAGCGATTTGACAAAGGTTTTGTCTGCCCGCGAATAGGAGATAAAAACATCCTGGTCAATTCCGTCAGTTGAAGAATCAAGATGAGGAGCGCTAGCAACAAACATTTCGCCTCCGGGCATTGCCCACCCTACTGTTTAAGGGATCAAAACCTAACAGGAGAATTACGGAGAAATACTGAGTTTGTTTAAAGGATATTTGTAGGATGTGGCATTCAGATTAGAATTATTGCTCTCTTTCAAGGTTTATCTGCTAAATGCCACACCCTTACGGGGCATATTCACGCCTTCTCAAACTATTTGAGGCGATCGCTAACAACTTCCAACAAATTCCACAACGCTTTATCAATTAACTACCGGATTTTGCTCTTCTAATGGAGATGCGGGTTGAGAAACCGCTGGAATAATATCTGACAAATCTGGCTCACTCACTTCTGACCTAGAGGTTTCTGGTTTAGGAGCTTCAATAATTTCAGGTAAAGTCTCTTCCGGTTCCAGCGGTGTAGGTGAGAGACTTGAACGACGACGGAAGCGATCGAAAAAGCCTCCTAGCGGGCTAGATTTGGGCTGAGTTGGTTCGGGTTGAATGAGTTCAGGGGAAACAGGAGCGATCGCTGGCACCTCTTCAGAAGTCCTTTCGGGCAGTGGTTCAACCGTTGGTTCGGTCAGTGCTGGTGCATCAACGGGTGCTTCCAGGAAGGGCAGTGGCTCTGTTACTTCAGGAACAATATCGGCTGCATCCGGTTCCTCCAGAACTTCTGGAATAGAAGGTACAACGGGTGCTGGAATCGGCTTAGGGGCACGACGGAAGCGATCGAAAAAGTTTTTGGGTGAAGCAGGTTGCGATCGCGGTGACTCTGGTGCCTCAGTAGGTTCTTCTAACTGAGGGAGTTCTTCCAACTGGGGCAGTGACTCCTCTTCAAGAACCTCAGGAACTTCAGGAACGATATCAACTGCACTGGGTTCCTCTTGCACTTCTGGAATAGAAAGCGGAGGTGGAGTAATCGGGGTAGGAACAGGCTCAGGGGCACGACGACGGAAGCGATCGAAGAAATTTTTGGGTGAAGCAGGTTGCGGCGGCTCACTGGGGATTGGCACTGGCACCTTATCAACTTCAGGTTCTGCCTCAGATGATGCCGGATCTAAGTCTTCAAAACCACGCTCTATGGTCGGTTCAAGTTCACTCGATTGCTCTTCTTCGGCTGCGGGAATCTCCTCCGTTTGAGGAATTTCCTCAAATGCGGGCACTTCTACCGCAGGGATTTCTTCAGGCTCAGGAGTTTCCTCTGTTCTAGAAGGAATGGAACGCTCCGGAGACGGTTCGGGAGTAGGAGCAGGAGTAGGTTCCGGGGATGACTCTGATGTGGGAGGTGTGGGGACATAGTCCGGATTAACAATGCTGCGAACTGCGTCGGCAGAGAGTTCACCTCGCACCAGTTTGGATAGCGTATCCTTACCGTTTGGCTCGTAATTAATTAGCCGTACCGTGTTATTAAATGGGTTCGGGAAGGGATCGCCCTTCTCATCCAAAAGCTCTAGCTGCACCCAGTTTTTGCCTGGTTTCAACCCTTTTAAGTAGATCGGTTGCCAGCGATCGAAAATAAAGCTTTCACCATTAATCGTGCAGCGAATTCGCCAGTCCAAAACCTCATCTTCAGGATTTTCTTGAGCAATCAAATGTAGCGGCGCATTGGTGAGATAAAAGTCGAGCATAATCGGCTCTGCCCCATAGCTGCCTTTTGGACGGCTATAGGTGAGCAATGGTTGGGTTGGGTCAGGGTTATTTTCAGGCGTTTTGGTAAACAGATGAAAAGTTGTCTGGGCGTAAGCTCCCTCATTCTTAAAGCTCTCATGCCAGGGGTGAGAGGCAAAGACGCGTAGGGTGTGAGTTCCGGGTGCTAAATCTTCTAGAACTAAAGGCTCACGGGTATCGTAAACCGCTTGATAGGGCTGATTATCCAGGATGACGTGTAGGTGCGGTCCCAGCCCAAATTCTTCGTTCTGAAAGATGGGCAAGTCCTGCACCTGAAGGCGCACGGAGACGTAATCGTCCTGCAATACCTGGTTTGGGCGTGGGCTGAGAATTTTTACCTGCGGTTGGTAGCGCTCAAGTGACTGACGTAGCTCTTGCAGCGTTTCAGGTGGAGAAACTTCGGCAACTCTGCCAGCCAGTCGAGTGGGTTTGTCAGAATCAGGCGACAGCTCGACGGTGCGGGGACGATCGCCACATCCCCCTAAGCCCCAACTTAAAATTGCTGCCAATAATAAGGATGTCAGCAGTCTTTTGACGTTACTCAGCCGATTAATCCCAAACACGCAACCACACTCCTGGGCGATCGCCGCCCCAAGATTAAACACTGACCCATAGGGAACTATATCGGATCACGAATTGAATAAAACCTCAGATTTCCTGCGCGGAATGTGTATCTCGATAATGAATAAGAGAAAATTGAGTTTCATTTAAGTTTTTTAAGCTTTAATAAGTTCCTTATGTTTTTTGGTTTTTCTATGATCCATATAAGTTGTTTCAATTCGTAAACGATTGACAACCCTTAGCACATTTTTTGCTGTTATGACTCGTCGCAAGCCTCACCCCCTCCTGATTTGCTCATTTTGAATTATTGTTAACCACGTTCAAAGTCGTGCCAAATGCCGCTCTATAATGCACGAGAGAACCCACCCCCAAGTCGTCTAAATTGCTGTTCTAGCTTACTGGCTGTCTTGGCTTAAAGTTTAGAACGGCGATCGCGACCATTCTCTTCTCTTGAAAGTTAAGTAGCGCGACCTTTGAAACGGTTACGACGCTTTAGTCTGGGTCTCATAAACCTAGTCATACAATCCATCTGCTAGCCGCTGATTGATGAGAAGGGAATTTAACAAAAGCTTGGGGTTAGGGATTACTCGTTCCTTGTCTAGAGAGAGGAGAGTCTCTAATGACAACTACCCCACGGGAGCGAGACGCAAAGGTCAAGGTTGTGGTTGACAAAGACCCGGTTCCTACTTCATTCGAGAAGTGGGGCAAACCCGGTCACTTCGACCGCACCCTTTCCAGAGGTCCTAAGACGACCACCTGGATTTGGAACCTTCATGCTGACGCTCACGATTTTGATAGTCATACCAGCGACTTAGAAGATATATCGCGTAAGATCTTCAGCGCTCACTTTGGTCACTTAGCCATTGTGTTTATCTGGCTGAGCGGTATGTATTTTCATGGCGCTCGCTTTTCAAATTATGAAGCTTGGCTGACCGACCCCACTGGCATCAAGCCCAGTGCTCAGGTCGTCTGGCCGATTGTCGGTCAAGAAATTTTGAATGCAGATGTAGGCGGCGGTTTCCAGGGGATTCAAATCACCTCTGGTTTCTTCCAGATATGGCGGGCCGCAGGTATTACCAGTGAGTTTCAGCTCTACTGCACAGCAATTGGTGGCTTGGTTATGGCTGCCCTGATGCTGTTTGCAGGCTGGTTCCATTACCACAAGCGTGCTCCCAAACTGGAGTGGTTTCAGAACGTGGAGTCGATGCTAAACCACCACTTGGCTGGTTTGCTCGGTCTAGGTTCCCTATCTTGGGCTGGACACCAAATTCACGTTGCGCTGCCCATTAATAAGCTGTTAGATGCTGGGGTTCCGCCTGCGGACATCCCCTTGCCTCAAGAGTTCATTTTGAATTCTGGCTTGATGGCTGAGCTATATCCCAGTTTTGCTAAGGGCTTAACTCCCTTCTTTACCCTCAACTGGGGTGAATACGCTGATTTCCTTACCTTTAAGGGCGGTCTAAACCCTGTTACTGGCGGTCTGTGGTTGTCTGACACAGCGCATCACCACTTGGCGATCGCAGTGTTGTTCATCATTGCCGGTCACATGTACCGCACCAACTGGGGCATTGGTCACAGCATCAAGGAAATCCTAGAGAACCACAAAGGTCCCTTCACTGGCGAAGGACACAAGGGTCTCTATGAGAACCTCACCACTTCCTGGCACGCTCAGTTGGCTGTCAACCTGGCAATGCTAGGTTCGCTGACCATCATCGTGGCTCAGCACATGTACTCCATGCCGCCTTATCCCTACTTGGCGACAGACTATCCCACGCAGCTTTCGATCTTCACACATCACATGTGGATCGGTGGCTTCCTGATTGTGGGTGCCGGAGCACACGCAGCTATCTTTATGGTGCGTGACTACGACCCAGTAGTGAATCAAAACAACCTGCTGGATCGGGTAATTCGCCACAGAGATGCCATCATCTCTCACCTCAACTGGGTTTGTATCTTCCTTGGCTTCCACAGCTTTGGACTGTACATTCACAACGACACGATGCGTGCTTTGGGTCGTCCCCAAGACATGTTCTCTGACACGGCGATTCAGCTTCAGCCCGTGTTTGCTCAGTGGATTCAAAATATCCACACCCTCGCTCCGGGTGCGACTGCTCCCAATGCTCTAGCTCCGGCTAGCTATGCGTTTGGTGGTGGCATCGTAGCAGTGGGTGGCAAGGTTGCCATGATGCCGATCGCTCTCGGTACGGCAGACTTTATGGTTCACCACATTCACGCCTTCACAATTCACGTGACGGTATTGATTCTGCTCAAGGGTGTGCTGTTTGCCCGTAGCTCTCGTCTGATTCCAGACAAGGCAAACTTGGGCTTCCGCTTCCCTTGCGACGGTCCCGGTCGGGGCGGCACCTGTCAGGTTTCTGGTTGGGATCATGTCTTCCTCGGTCTGTTCTGGATGTACAACTCCCTATCAATTGCAATATTCCACTTCAGTTGGAAGATGCAATCTGATGTATGGGGAACGGTCAATGGCGACGGCTCGGTGTCTCACATCACGGGCGGTAACTTTGCCCAAAGTGCGATTACCATTAATGGTTGGCTGCGTGACTTCTTGTGGGCACAAGCTACTCAGGTAATCGGTTCCTACGGTTCAGCGCTCTCGGCTTACGGTCTGCTGTTCCTGGGTGCTCACTTTGTTTGGGCGTTCAGCCTCATGTTCTTGTTCAGCGGTCGCGGCTACTGGCAGGAATTGATCGAGTCCATTGTTTGGGCGCACAACAAGCTAAGAGTAGCTCCCTCCATTCAGCCTCGCGCTCTGAGCATCATTCAGGGTCGTGCTGTTGGTGTGGCTCACTACCTCCTGGGAGGAATCGTCACTACGTGGGCGTTCTTCCTGGCTCGAATCATTGCAGTAAGCGGATGAGCACGAGGAGAACTCGTTAAACATGGCAACTAAATTCCCAAAATTTAGCCAGGACTTGGCTCAAGATCCGACTACACGTCGGATCTGGTACGGGATTGCCACCGCCCATGACTTTGAAAGCCATGACGGAATGACTGAGGAGAATCTTTACCAAAAGATTTTTGCCTCGCACTTCGGTCACCTGGCAATCATCTTCCTCTGGACATCTGGCAGCCTCTTCCACGTCGCCTGGCAAGGCAACTTCGAACA